>CAJYRH010000136.1 GCA_913776795.1 uncultured Pseudorhodoferax sp.
CCGAGCACCGCGAGATCTTCCGCAAGGGCGCGGCCGAGAAGGGCATCGGCCAGGACAAGGCCGACGAGGTGTTCGACCTGATGGAGAAGTTCGCGGGCTACGGCTTCAACAAGTCGCACGCCGCCGCGTATTCCCTGCTGGCCTACCACACGGGCTGGCTCAAGGTGCACTACACGGCCGAGTTCTTCTGCGCCAACATGACGGTGGAAATGGACGACACCGACAAGCTCAAGGTGCTGTTCGAGGACGCGGTCAAGAACTTCGGCATGACCTTCGAGCCGCCGGACGTGAACCGCGGCATGTACCGCTTCGAGCCGGTCACCGACAAGGTCATCCGCTACGGCTTGGGCGCCATCAAGGGCACGGGGCAGCAGGCCATCGAAGCCATCATCGCCGCGCGCGAGGGCCGGGGCGAGGGGCCCCAGGGCAGCACGGTGGGGCCGTTCAAGAGCCTCTTCGACTTCTGCGTGCGCGTGGACCGCTCGCGCATCAACAAGCGCACCGTGGATGCGCTGATCAAGGCCGGCGCCTTCGACGCGCTGCAGCTCAACCGGGCCGCGCTGTCGGCCTCGCTCGACCGGGCCTTCGAATTCGCCGCCGCCACGCATGCCAACGCCAACCAGGGCGGCCTCTTCGACATGATGGGCGACGACGCCCACGGCTCCAGCACGCAGGAGCCCGATCTGGTGGACGTGCGGCCCTGGGGCATCAAGGAACGCCTGACCCAGGAAAAGACGGCCATCGGCTACTACCTCTCGGGCCACCTCTTCGACGAGGTGGAAAAGGAAGTGCGCCGCTTCGTGCGCACCCCCATCGAAGAGCTGGGCGACAGCCGCGAACCGCAGACGCTGGCCGGCATCGTGAGCGACATGCGGGTCATCAACGGCTCGCGTGGCAAGCTGGCGCTGTTCAAGCTGGACGACAAGTCCGCCACCATCGAGGCCTCGGCCGACGAAGGCGTGCTCAACGCCAACCGCGAGGTGCTCAAGGACGATGAATTCGTCGTCATCAGCGGGCGGCTGCAGCTCGACCATTTCAGCGGCGGGCTGCGGGTGAAGGTGCAGCAGGCCTACGACCTGGCCGCTGCCCGTGCCAAGTACGGGCGCTACCTGCAGGTCTCGGTGGGAGACGCGGTGCCCGATGTGGCGCGGCTGGTGCGCGAGTTCCCGGCCAAGCGCGAGGAAACCGAGCATGGCGAGACCCTGGTGCACGGCCTGCGCGTGCGCATGAACCTGTGCTGCAAGGCCGAACAGGGCGCCGCCACGGCGGAACTGCAGCTGGGCGAGGCCAGCCGGTTCTTCCCGTCCGACGCGGCCCTGGCCGCCTGGAGCGCCCAGGCCGGCAGCGGCGCGGTGTCGGTCATTTACGACGCAGGCTGACCGCTTGAAAAAAGTGTGCCAGGCACCAAGTCCAACAGGACACGCTGGCGAGCTTGCATCGCTAGAATGAATTCATGGCCACGAAACCACCTTCCCAGACACCGATCACCCCGACCCGCGCACCCGCCCGGGACGATGGCGGCTCGGTGGTGCTGGAGCGGCGTACGCAGCGCACGCAGCCGCCCCAGATGTACCAGGTGCTGATGCTGAACGACGACTACACCCCCATGGAGTTCGTGATCGTCGTGCTGCAGGAGTTCTTCGGCAAGGATCGGGAGTCCGCGACCCAGATCATGCTCAAGATCCATCTGGACGGCAAAGGCGTATGCGGGGTGTATTCCCGCGACGTCGCCGCGACCAAGGTCGAGCAGGTCCTCGAAGCCGCCCACAAGGCAGGCCACCCGCTGCAATGCGTGAGTGAGCCTGTTGAATAAACGGTTTTCCAGCCCGATCTACAGTTATCTTTTACCCGCAAGCACAAAGGAGTTCACATGATTGCCCAGGAACTGGAAGTCAGCTTGCACATGGCCTTTGTCGAGGCCCGCCAGCAACGCCACGAGTTCATCACCGTGGAGCATCTGCTGCTGGCGCTGCTGGATAACCCCAGCGCAGCCGAAGTGCTGCGCGCATGCTCGGCCAACATCGACGACCTGCGCGCGTCGCTGGCCAACTTCATCAAGGACAACACTCCGCAGGTGGCCGGCACCGACGAGGTGGACACGCAGCCCACGCTGGGTTTTCAGCGCGTGATCCAGCGCGCCATCATGCATGTGCAGTCCACCGGCAACGGCAAGAAGGAAGTGACCGGCGCGAACGTGCTGGTCGCCATCTTCGGCGAGAAGGATTCGCACGCCGTCTATTACCTGCACCAGCAGGGCGTGACGCGCCTGGACGTGGTGAACTTCATCGCCCACGGCATCAAGAAGGGCGAGCCGCCGGAGCCCGCCAAGGCCGAGAACCCCTCCGAATCCGAAGAGGGTGGTGGCGGCGAACGCAACGAGAAGGCCTCGCCGCTGGAGCAGTACACCCAGAACCTCAACCAGGCAGCCAAGGACGGCAAGATCGATCCGCTGATCGGCCGCCACTACGAGGTCGAGCGCACGATCCAGATCCTCTGCCGCCGCCGCAAGAACAACCCGCTGCTGGTGGGCGAGGCCGGCGTGGGCAAGACC
>CAJYRH010000137.1 GCA_913776795.1 uncultured Pseudorhodoferax sp.
GGCCTTTTTCCGATGGCCGCTGCCCCGGCGTCGGACCGACGCCCGGCCCTGCACGGACCGCTGCAGGCGTCGGTTCAAGCGCAGGGAGCACGACGGGCCACCGCCAAAAGCGCACCGGGCCAGGGGCCGGCGTCTCGGCGTCAGTTCAGCGCCACGAGCACTCTCCCGCCCTCCACGCGAACGGCATGCACGGCGACGGAATGCTCGGCCGTCTCCAGGCATTCGCCGGTGGCCAGGTCGAAGTGGTTCTTGTAGAGAGGCGAGGCGACGACGGTGCGGTCCCCAAGGCTGCCGATCAGCCCGCGCGACAGCACGCTGGCGCCGGACTTCGGATCGATGTTGTCGATGGCGTGGAAGCGGTCGCCGCCGAGGCGGAACACCGCGACGTGCCGGCCCTCGACGAGGGCGCAGACGCCGGTGTGGGGCAGGATGTCCTCCGGCGTGCAGACGGTGGTCCAGAGGCGGGTCTTGGTCAGCATGGTGGATGTCCTCACACGGTTTCGGCGGTGTCGCGTTCGTCGTGCCGGGCGGGTCGGATCTGGCCGCGCTCCTGCACGAACACGATGCGCTGGTCGGGCTGGTCGCTGTTGACGAAGGTCTTGAAGCGCGCGCGCACGGCCGGGTCGGTCACGGCGGTCTTCCATTCGCACTGGTAGGTGTCGACCACGTGCTGCATCTGGGCCTCGAGCTCGGCACCGATGCCGAGCGAGTCCTCGATCAGAACCTTCTTCAGATAGTCCAGCCCGCCCTCGAGGCCCTCGCGCCAGGTGCTGGTGCGCTGCAGCCTGTCGGCCGTGCGCACGTAGAACATCAGGAAGCGGTCGATCATGGCGATCAGTGCGTCCTTCGACAGGTCGCTCGCGATGAGTTCGGCGTGGCGCGGCTTCATGCCGCCGTTGCCGCAGACGTAGAGGTTCCAGCCCTTGTCGGTGGCGATCACGCCCACGTCCTTGCCCTGGGCCTCGGCACATTCGCGGGTGCAGCCGGAGACGCCGAACTTGATCTTGTGCGGCGCGCGCAGGCCCTTGTAGCGGTTCTCCAGCAGCACGGCCAGGCCCACGGAGTCGTCCACGCCATAGCGGCACCAGGTGGAGCCGACACAGCTTTTCACCGTGCGCAGCGACTTGCCATAGGCATGGCCGCTCTCGAAGCCGGCAGCGATCAGCTCTTCCCAGATCAGTGGCAGCTGTTCGAGCCGGGCGCCGAACATGTCCACGCGCGCACCGCCGGTGACCTTGGTGTAGAGCCCGTACTTCTTGGCCACCTGGCCCACGGCGATCAGTCCGTCGGGCGTGACCTCTCCGCCCGGCATGCGCGGCACCACCGAGTAGGTGCCGTCCTTCTGGATGTTGCCGAGGAAATAGTCGTTGCTGTCCTGCAGCTTGGCGAGTTCGGGCTTGAGCACGAACTCGTTCCAGACCGAGGCCAGCACGCTGGCCGCGACGGGCTTGCAGACGTCGCAACCCAGGCCCTTGCCATGCCTGGCCAGCAGTTCGTCGAAAGTCCTGATCCGGCCCACGCGCACGAGGTGGTAGATCTCCTGGCGCGAATGCGCGAAATGCTCGCAGACGTGGTGGTTGACGGCCATGCCACGGCGCGCCATCTCGAACTTCATGACCTGGGTGACCAGCGGCACGCAGCCGCCGCAGGTGGCGCCGGCTTGGGTGGCGGCCTTGATGGCGCTGATGGTGCAGGCGCCCTGCGCTCCCAAGTCCGCGACGGCCGCGCAGATCCGGCCCTTGCTGACGCTGTTGCACGAGCAGATCTGCGCGCTGTCGGGCAGGGCGTCCATGCCCAGGCCGGCCTTGGCCTTGCCGCTGCTGTCGGGCAGGATCATGAATTCCGGGTCGTCCGGCAGCGCCAGGCCGTTGAGTGCGGTCTGCAGCAGCGTGCCGTACTCGTCGGCATTGCCCACGAGCACCGCACCGAGCAGCTTCTTGCCGTCCTCGCTGACCACGATCTTCTTGTAGACCTGCTTGCGCTCGTCCAAGAATTGGTAGTTGCGGCAGCCGGGCGTCTTGCCCTGGGCGTCGCCGATGCTGGCCACGTCCACGCCCATCAGCTTGAGCTTGGTACTCATGTCCGCACCGGTGAAGGCCGCCTCGGCATCGCCCAGGATGTGGCGCGCGGCCACGCGCGCCATGTCGTAGCCCGGTGCCACCAGGCCGAACACCTGCCCGGCCCACGACGCGCATTCGCCGATGGCATAGACATCGTGGTCGCTGGTGCGGCAGTGCTCGTCGATGATCACGCCGCCGCGCGGGCCGATGGCCAATGCGCACTGGCGGGCCAGGTCGTCGCGCGGGCGGATGCCGGCGGAGAACACGATCATGTCGGTCTCCAGGTGCGTGCCGTCGGCGAAGACCATGCGGTGGCGCGCCGTGGCGCCGTCGACGATCCCGGTGGTGTTGCGGCCGGTGTGCACCTGCACGCCCAACGCCTCGATCCTGGTGCGCAAGGTGCGGCCACCGCCTTCGTCGACCTGCACGGTCATGAGCCGGGGGGCGAATTCGACCACGTGGGTCGTGAGGCCCATGTCGCGCAGCGCCTTGGCGCACTCCAGGCCCAGCAGGCCACCGCCGACGACGGCGCCGCTGGTCGACTTCGCGCCCGAGGCCTGCATGCCCTGCAGATCCTCGATGGTGCGGTAGACATGGCAGTGGGCGCGGTCGCGGCCCGGCACACCAGGAACGAAGGGGTTGGAGCCGGTGGCCAGCACCAGCTTGTCGTAGGCGATGACCTCGCCGTCGGCCGTCGTCACGGTCCTGTCGCGGCGCTCCACGGCCTCGGCGCGTGCCGCGAGGCGGAGCTTGAAGCCGCTTTTTTCGAAGAAGCCAGGCTCGACCAGCGAAAGTTCCTCGGCCGTCTTGCCGCTGAAGAATTCCGAGAGGTGCACACGGTCGTAGGCGGCGCGCGGCTCCTCGCAGAGCACCGTGACATCCAGGTCGGGCCGCCCGCTCTCGGCCAGGCTCTCGAGGAATTTGTGGCCCACCATGCCGTGGCCGACGACGACGATCTTCATGTGCTTGCGCTCCTGGCTGCGGGCCGGCAGCAGCGCAGGAGGCGCCTTGGCCGACCCTGGCGGGTGGCGCTTGCGCGCTCCGCCGGTTGGTTGGAACACCGCCTGCGCCCAGCCCGGTCAGGGCTGCCAGCAGGCAGAGGTTCCGCCACCGTTGGCGGAGAGTCGGGCGGAAGTGACGCCGCCCCGTCAGCCAGCTACGGCGCTGGCCGACGGGGCGGTTGTTGCAATTGACGTGCCAATTGCGCTGCCAATGGAATCAGTGACTTGCGCAGGGGCGTCGGCACTGCATCGGCAGGTGTGGTGCACGCACGTCACCACATTGGGGCAAGCCCAGGCGGCCGTGGGCCACCCTGGGGCGATGCCTCACGGCGTGACAGGACTGATCTTGGCGCCCTGCAGCGCGACGCCAGCTTCCAGCCCCGCGTTGGTCAGCACGTAGCCGACCACCGGCTGGCGGATGGTGTTGCTGTCGACCTGACCGTTGGCGCCCACGGTGGCCAGGGCCACGGTGGCGTCTGCGCCCACCGTCCAGCCGCTGCTGGCGCGGAACTTCTCCAGCGCGTCACGGGTGCTGAAGACATAGATGACGGCACGCGATTGCGCACCGGCCTGCCAACCGACGGAGCCGGCGGTGGTGCTGTAGTAGCCCACCGTGCGGCTGCCTTCGCGCAGCGCGCCGCGGCCGTATTCGGCACCGATGCCCAGGCTGGCGCTGATCACGGACGGGAACACCAGCGTGCCGGCCGAACGCGCGACGAGTTCGCGCGAACCGGGCACCGTGTTGTAGAGCTTGGACAGTGCAGCGTCGACGTCGGCGTCGATGGCCTGGCGCGCAGAGGCTGGGGCGCTCGCGGTGCCTGGCTTGGTGGTCGTGCAACCGACGAAGGCCAGGCTGCAGGCGGCGAACAGGGCGGTGGCGGTCAGGGTGCGAAGGCGGTTGTTGTGCATGTTGTGCATGGCGGTTCCTTGAATAGCTCCATCAGGCCCGGAGGGGCCGGGCGAATGCTAGGCCAGCCCCGCTGCACCCGGCGTCGGCTTGCGGTCGTGGACTACAGGCGCGGGGGCAATACGGCCCTCAGGAAAACCCTGTCGAAATGGCGATCAATTGTCTGAAAAACAGACATTTGTACTGTCTGAATCATGGGAATCTGGCCGATGCATTGGCGCCTAATTCTTATGAATCAACGGGTTGTGTGTCTGGCATGGGCTGTGCAATTTCCAGTCATCACACATCTGGAGACTACGCCATGAACCGTCGCCGTCTGGCACGCCTGTCAGCCATTGCCGTACTGGGCCTGTGGGCCAGCGCGGGCTTTGCGCAGCCCAAGGAAATCCGCATTGCCCACGTCTACGGCAAGACCGGCGCGCTGGAGGCCTACGGCAAGCAGACGCAGACCGGCTTCATGATGGGCCTGGACTACGCCACTGGCGGCACCATGGCCGTCAATGGCAGGAAGCTGGTCGTGCTGGAGAAGGACGACCAGGGAAAGCCCGACCTGGGCAAGTCGCTGCTGGCCACCGCCTACGCCGACGACAAGGCCGACCTGGCGGTGGGCACCACAGGCTCTGGCGTGGCGCTGGCCATGCTGCCCGTGGCCGAGGAGTACAAGAAGATCCTCGTCGTCGAGCCTGCCGTGGCCGACTCGATCACCGGCGACAAGTGGAACAAGTACGTGTTCCGCACTGGCCGCAACTCGAGCCAGGACGCCATCAGCAACGCCGTGGCGCTGGACAAGGACGGCACCACCATCGTCACGCTCGCGCAGGATTGGGCCTTCGGCCGCGACGGCGTGAAGGCGTTCAAGGACGCGGTCAAGAAGGCCAGGATCGGCCACGAGGAATACCTGCCGCCGACCACCACCGATTTCACGGCCGGGATCCAGCGCATCGTCGACCAGCTCAAGGACAAACCCGGCCGCAAGGTGGTCTGGGTGGTGTGGGCCGGTGCCACCACGCCGTTCAATGCGCTGGCCGATGCCGACCTGCAAAAGCGCTTCGGCATCGAGGTGGCCACGGGCGGCAACATCCTGCCGGCCATGACGGCCTACAAGCGCTTCCCGGGCATGGAGGGCGCGACCTACTACTACTTCGGCCTGCCCAAGAACCCGGTCAACGAGGCGCTGGTCGCGGCCCACTACAAGGAGTTCAAGACGCCGCCGGACTTCTTCACGGCCGGCGGCTTCTCGGCCGCGATGGCGGTGGTCACCGCGCTCAAGAAGACCGGCGGCGAGACCAACACCAACAAGCTCATCGCGGCCATGGAAGGCATGAGTTTCGAGACGCCCAAGGGCACCATGACCTTCCGCAAGGAGGACCACCAGGCCATGCAGAGCATGTACCACTTCCGCATCAAGCAGGACCCGGCCTTCGCCTGGGGGGTGCCGGAACTGGTGCGCGAGATCAAGCCCGAGGAAATGCAGGTTCCCATCCGCAACAAGCGCTGAGACAGAAGCTGTGAACGATTCCCCCACACCCGCGCGAGGCCCGGTGTCCGTCAGTTCTTCCTGCGCCCGCTGCGCCAGGGGCCTCGCCCTTCGGGCCGGGGCACGTCGGGCCGTATGCGGGCGTTGCAGGCCCTGCCCTGGCACCAGCCAGGGCGGCGGCCTGCGCCTACGCCTGCGGCCCGGCGCACCCCGTCGCGGGCGCGATCGGTTCATTCACAGCTTCTGACGTGCTGGAAACCCGAGACCTGACGGTGCGCTTCGGCGGGCATGTCGCGGTGAATGCCGTCAGCTGCAGCTTCGCGCCCGGCACGCTGACGGCCATCGTCGGCCCCAATGGCGCAGGCAAGACCACCTACTTCAACCTCATCTCGGGCCAGCTCAAGGCCAGCGCGGGGACGGTGTCGCTGAACGGCCGCGACCTCTCGGGCCTGGCGCCGTCCGCGCGCACCCGCGCCGGCCTGGGCCGGGCCTTCCAGCTCACCAACCTGTTTCCCCACCTCACGGTGCTGGAGAACGTGCGCCTGGCGGTGCAGGCCACGCAGGACGGGTCGCACCGGCGCGGCCTGAACCTGTGGAGCATCTGGAGCGACCACCAGGACCTGACGGCGCGGGCCGACGCGATCCTCGCCGAGGTGGCCCTGAAGTCGCGCGCGCACGACACCGTGGCCAGCCTGCCGCACGGCGACCAGCGCAAGCTGGAGGTGGCGCTGCTGATGGCCCTGGAACCCCAGGTCTTCATGTTCGACGAGCCCACGGCTGGAATGAACGCGGCCGAGGCGCCCGTGATCCTGGATCTGATCCGCAAGCTCAAGCGCGATGCAGCCAAGACCATCCTGCTGGTCGAGCACAAGATGGACGTGGTGCGCGAACTGGCCGACCGCATCATCGTGCTGCACAACGGGCAACTCGTGGCCGACGGCGACCCGGCGGAAGTCATCGCCTCGCCGATCGTGCAAGAGGCTTACCTCGGAGTGGCCAAGGCATGAGCACCGCCCGGCCGTCCGAAGGCGCTCGCTCCTCCGAGCGAAACGAGGAGCTTTCAACGATGCCTTTGCTCGAACTGAATGACGTGCACACCCACATCGGCGCGTACCACATCCTGCACGGGGTCGACCTCGTCGTTCCCGGGGGCCAGGTCACCATGCTGCTGGGCCGCAACGGCGCCGGCAAGTCGACCACGCTGCGCACGGTGATGGGCCTGTGGCATGCGTCGCAGGGCAGGGTGGTGCTGTCCGGGCAGGACATCACGGCCACGGCGACCCCGCAGATCGCCGCGCTGGGCGTGGCCTACGTGCCCGAGAACATGGGCATCTTCGCCGACCTCACGGTCAGGGAAAACATGCTGCTGGCCGCGCGTGCCGCCAAGCGTGCCGAGCAGATGGACTCCGCGCGGCTGCAATGGATCTTCAGGATGTTCCCGGCCGTCGAGAAGTTCTGGAACCACCCGGCCGGCAAGCTCTCGGGCGGGCAGAAGCAGATGCTGGCCGTGGCCCGCGCCATTGTCGAGCCGCGCCGGCTGCTGATCGTGGACGAGCCCAGCAAGGGACTGGCGCCGGCCATCATCGACAACATGATCGACGCTTTCGCCCAACTCAAGGCGCAGGGCGTGACCATCCTGCTCGTCGAGCAGAACCTCAACTTCGCGCGGCGGCTGGGCGACACCGTGGCCGTGATGGACAACGGGCGCGTGGTGCACGCCGGCGGCATGGCCGACTTCGCCGCCGACCCGGCGTTGCAGCAGTCGCTGCTGGGGCTGGCGCTATGAGCCATTTCGACTGGAAGCCGCTGGCGCTCGTGCCCGCGCTCGCGCTGCTGGCCTTGCCGCTGGTCGGCTCGTCCTCGACCTGGCTCACGCTCACGGTGGCCGGCCTGGCCATGGGCATGATCGTCTTCATCATCGCCTCGGGCCTCACGCTGGTATTCGGCCTGATGGACGTGTTGAACTTCGGTCACGGCCTGTTCATCGCGCTGGGCGCTTTCGTCGCCAGCAGCGTGCTGGGCCTCATGGGCGACTGGACCGGCTCGCAGGAACTGTGGCGCAACCTCGTCGCCGTGTTCCCGGCCATGCTGGTGGCCATGGCGGTGGCGGCCGCAGTCGGCCTGGCCTTCGAGCGCTTCATCGTGCGGCCGGTCTACGGCCAGCACCTGAAGCAGATCCTCATCACCATGGGCGGCATGATCATCGGCGAGGAGTTCATCAAGATGGTCTGGGGGCCGGCGCAGATCCCGCTGCCGCTGCCCGAGGCGCTGCGCGGCTCGCTGTTCATCGGCGACGCGGCCATCAGCCGCTACCGGCTGCTGGCGGTGGCCGTCGGTCTGGCGGTGTACGTGGCGCTGGCCTGGACGCTGGCGCGCACCAAGATCGGCCTGTTGATCCGCGCGGGCGTGCAGGACCGCGAGATGGTCGAGTCCCTGGGCTACCGCATCGGGCGCCTGTTCGTGGGGGTCTTCGTGGCCGGCAGCGCGCTCGCGGGCCTGGGCGGCGTGATGTGGGGACTATTCCAGCAGAACCTGATCCCGCAGATGGGCGCGCAGGTGAACGTGCTGATCTTCATCGTCATCATCATCGGCGGCCTGGGCTCGACCACGGGCGCGCTGATCGGCGCGCTGCTGGTGGGGTTGATGGTCAACTACGTGGGCTTCGTGCTGCCGGTGGCCACGCAGTTCGCGTCGATCGCACTGATGGTGGCGGTGCTCATGTGGCGGCCGCAAGGCGTCTACCCGGTGGTGAAGGTATGAACGCCGTTCGGCCGCCCGAAGGCGTTCGGCACCGCAGCGCCCAGCGCGCAGGCCCGATGTCCCGGATCCTGTCCCACGACCTGCCGCGCAGCCGCTGGCTGGCGCTCGTCCTCGTCGCGCTGCTGGTCGGCCTGGCGTTCGCGCCCTTCCTGTTCCCTGGCGTGAAGGCGCTCAACGTCGCGGCCAAGGTGCTGGTGTTCGTGGTGCTCGTCGCCAGCTTCGACCTGCTGCTGGGCTATACGGGCATCGTGAGCTTTGCCCACACCATGTTCTTCGGCATCGGGGCCTATGGCGTGGCGATCGCGTCCGCGCGCATGGGCGCAGGTTGGGACGCACTGGCCGTGGGCGTCGGTGCGGCGCTGGCCTTGTCCTTCGTGCTGTCGCTGGCCATCGGCCTGTTCTCGTTGCGGGTGCGGGCGATCTTCTTCGCGATGATCACGCTGGCCGTGGCCTCGGCCTTCCAGACGCTGGCCTCGCAGCTGTCGTCGTTCACCGGCGGCGAGGACGGGCTGACCTTCAAGATGCCCGAGCTGATCTCGCCCAGCTTCGAGTTCGCCGAGGAGCCCTTCCTCGGGGCCTCGCTGGATGGGCGGCTCCTTTGCTACTACCTGCTGTTCGTGCTGGCAGTGTTGCAGGTGCTGGCGCTGCTGCGCATCGTCAACTCGCCGTTCGGCCGCGTGTTGCAGGCGATCCGTGAGAACGAGTTCCGCGCCGAGGCGATCGGCTACCGCGTGGTGGTCTACCGCACGACGGCGGCGGTGCTGTCGGCCCTGTTCGCCACGCTGGCCGGCGCCATGCTGGCCATCTGGCTGCGCTACAACGGGCCGGACACCTCGCTGTCGTTCGAGATCATGGTCGACATCCTGCTCATCGTCGTGATCGGCGGCATGGGCACGGTGTACGGCGCGGCCATCGGCGCCACCCTGTTCGTGGTCGCGCAGAGCTACCTGCAGGACCTGCTGCGCATGGCGAACGAGGCGGTCGCCGGCGTGCCCTGGCTCGCGGCCGTGTTCACGCCGGACCGCTGGCTGCTCTGGCTGGGCCTGTTGTTCGTGCTCTCGGTCTACCACTTTCCGACCGGCATCGTCGGGCGCCTGCGGGCGCGCGCTTTGGCACGGCGCTGATTCGTTCCACCAGAGGAGACAGACCATGCGATGCGAGAACCTGCGGCGGATGCCGCTCTGTGCCGTGGCCCTGGCGGCCGTCACACTGGCGGCCGGTTGCGGCGACGACGGCCCCAGGGCCAACGTCAAACCCGATTTCGTCGGCACGGTGACCATGCTGGAGTACGACGGCGACGAGAACGACCTGCTGACTGCCGGCCTGGGCAAGACCGGGCTGGCGGGCGCGGCGCCAGGCTACACCAACGCCGCAGCGCCGACCGCAGTCGAACTGCGCCGCAATGCCATCTACAACAACTACCGCGCGCTGCTGGACATGACAGCCGCCGGCGGCTACGGCGTGCTGTACGGCCCCAACGTGGCGCTGGACGGCACGGCATCGCTGGGCGAGGGCAAGGTGGCCGGCGGCGAGTACATCGCCTACAGCGACGACGGCACGGGCCGGCGCAACGTCACGCTCATGGTGCAGGTGCCGAACAGCTTCGATGCCAGGCAACCCTGCATCGTGACCGCCACGTCGTCGGGATCCCGCGGTGTCTACGGCGCCATCTCGGCCGGCGAGTGGGCGCTCAAGCGCGGCTGTGCCGTGGCCTACACCGACAAGGGCACGGGCGCGGCGCCGCACGACCTGCAGAACGACACCGTGCCGCTGGTCGATGGCACGCGTGCGGCATCGGGTACGGCCGGCGCGGCGGCGGCCTTCCGTGCTGCACTGACCGACAGCGAGCGCGCGGCGTTCAACGCGGCCACGCCCAACCGCTTCGCGTTCAAGCACGCGCACTCGCAGCAGAACCCGGAGAAGGACTGGGGCCGCTTCACGCTGCAGGCCGTGCAATTCGCGTTCTACGTGCTCAACGAACGGCTGGGCGAGCGCGCGGGCGACGGCACGCGGCTGCAGACCTTCGCGCGCGGCAACACGCTGGTGATCGCGTCCAGCATTTCCAATGGCGGGGGCGCGGCGCTGGCGGCGGCAGAGCTCGACGACCAGGGCTGGATCGATGCGGTGGCGGTGTCGGAGCCAGCGGTGGAGTTGCCGGCGGATCCTGGTGTGAGCATCCGGCGCGGCGCCACGTCCGTGCCGGTCAGCGCGAAGACGCTGATCGACTTCACGACCTACGCGCAGGTGTACCAGTCCTGTGCTTCACTGGCGCCCAGCCTGGCCGGTGCGCCGTACCAGGCCGCTTACGGCGCGGCCTTCGCCACCGTGGCGCCGCTGCGCTGCGCTTCGCTGAAAGCCAAGGGGCTGCTCGCCGGCACCACGACCCCGGCGCAGGCCGAGGAGGCCCTGGCCAAGTTGCGGGCCTATGGCTGGGAGGCCGAGGCGCAGGTGCTCCATCCCTCGCTGGCCGCCTTCGAGGTGGCGCCTGCCGTGGCGGTGACTTTCGCGAACGCGCTGGCGCGTGCCGGTGCGCAGGATCGGCTGTGCGGCTATGGCTACGGTGCCACCAGCGCGCTGGGTGTGCCGCAGGCGCTGGACGCCACGGCGCTGGCCAGCATGTTTGCGACGGGCAACGGTGTGCCGCCTGCTGTTGGCGTGCAGCTCATCAATGAGAACAACCCTGGTGGTGCGGCGCGTGATCTGCTGTCGCGCTCGCCGTCCACCGGCGCCTTCGACATGAACCTGGACGGGGCCCTGTGCCTGCGCAACCTGGTCGAGGGCAACGACGCCTGGGCGCAGCGCCTGAAGACCGGCGTGGACGAGACGCGACGCAGCGGCAACCTGCGCGGCAAGCCCGTCGTGATCGTGCACGGCCGCGACGATGCGCTGCTGCCGGTATCGCACACCTCGCGTCCCTACGTGGCCCTGAACCGCAAGGTCGAGGGCGCGGCCAGCAATCTCAGCTACATCGAGGTCACCAACGCCCAGCACTTCGACAGCTTCATCGGCCTGCCCGGCGTGCTGCCCGGCTACGACAGCCGCTACATCCCGCTGCACGTGTACCTGAACCACGCGCTGGACGCGGTCTGGGCGAACCTGCGCAACGGAACGGCGTTGCCACCCAGCCAGGTGGTGCGCACCGTGCCGCGCGGCGGCGCGCCGGGCGCCGCGCCGGCCATCACGGCCGCGAACGTGCCCGCCATCGCCACCACCCCGGCTGCGGCCAATCGCATCGACTACACCGCCGGTGTGCTGACCATCCCCGACTGAGTTCGCCCATGACCCCCAGCTCGCATTACGTGGTCTGCGCCGGCCGCGAGATCCACTACACCGATTGGGGTGCACCCGACGCCCCCGTGGTGATCGCCTGGCACGGCCTGGCCCGCACAGGCCGCGACATGGACGAGCTGGCCATGCACCTGGCCGACCGCTACCGCGTGGTCTGCCCGGACACCATCGGCCGCGGCCTCAGCCAGTGGAGCCCGGTGCCGCGCGAGGAGTACTGCATCGCGTTCTACGTGCGGCTGGCCGAGGCGCTGCTCGATGCGCTCGGCATTGCACGTGTGCACTGGGTCGGCACCTCCATGGGCGGGGCCATCGGCATGGCCTGCGCCGGCGGCCTGGTGGCGCCGGGCATGCGCGCGCGCATCCGCAGCCTGGTGCTGAACGACAACGCGCCACAGCTGGCCGACGCCGCGATCGCGCGCATCCGCGCCTATGCCGGCCAGCCGCCGGCCTTCGCCACGGTGACCGAACTCGAGGCCTTTTTCCGCCAGGCCTACGCACCCTACGGCTGGCTCGGCGACGCGCAGTGGCGCAGGCTGACGGAAACGTCCACACGGCGCCTTCCCGACGGCCGCGTGACCCCGCATTACGACCCGGCCATGGTCGGCCAGTTCGTCGACCATCCCGGCGATTACCTGCTGTGGGACGCCTACGACGCGATCGCCGCGCCGGTGCTGTGTTTGCGCGGCGCTCAGTCCGATCTCGTGCTGCCCGAGACCGTGCAGGCCATGCGCGGTCGCGGGCCTGGCGCGGCGGGACGCCTGCAGGTGATCGAGGTGCCCGGCTGCGGCCATGCGCCGGCACTCAATGTGCCGCAACAGCTGACGCCGGTGCGCGCCTTCATCGACACTGCGCAGGCGGCTGGCTGAATGCGGCGGCGCGTCAGGGGGCCGCGAAAACGGTGCCCGGCGGCGTGGCCTGCAGCCATTGCGCGCCGCGACTGGGCGGGCCGGGATCGAAGGCGTCGGACTCCCGCGCTGTGAGCGCGTCGTCCGGTTCCTCTCCGCCGCCGCAGCCTGGCAGCAGGGCGGCTGCGAGCAGGACGATGGACAGGGTCGTGTGCATGGACATGGTGGTCAGCATTCTGTCGTGATGGGGGTTGGTTCGTTCGGCCACGACAGGGTTCTCGGCACTTCACAATCCCGCCACAGTTGTGCCAGCGGCAGCCGCGGTGATGCAGCATCTTCTGCCCGTGCTTCGCGGTGGGTGCGGCCGATCCGACGCAGTGGAGCGCTTACGAAGCGACACACATCCCCTTCGTCATGCTGCACTCGCGCCGGGCCGGTCGGCCGTGGCAAGACACATCCGTTGTGCGTGGAGGCCCTGGGCCGGGCTGCGGCGCGCGCCGATCCAGTCAAGCCGGAGCCAAGGCCAACTGCCGCGCTGTGATGCCTGCTCCGTCGCCATGGCGCCGCGCTGGTGCAGGCCGCCGATGTGGCTGGGCCGGTATGGGATGTCGACGCTGCTGGGCTGGATCTGGTTTCGCGCCAGCATGCCCTTGGGCGCGATGCGGCGAGACAGGGTTGCCGTGGCGCAGCAGGGCCGTATGGCCGTATGGCCGTGAAGCCCGGGGGGGGGGCGGGCGGCTCTGCCGTCGGTGGAGCAGCACAACTTGTCCCTGCATGCCGTGGGCAAGGCTGTGGACAAGCGCTGGGAGAACCCGCGCAAGCCTTGCCGGGCGCGGCCTGCAGCCTGGTGCCTGCGAAATAGGCACGCAGCTTCGTGCGCATCGACCACGGCATCCGAGAGGCTTGCTTCTGCGCTGGACCGAGCTTCGAGCGCCCGCCCTGCTTGGCGGGAACCGGTCGCAACCGCTCAGCAGGCATTTCGCACCGCCCAGCGCCTCCATGAAGCCAAGCGGAAATCCGTGCAGTAAGTCGCCTGGGCCTGGCCCGCTGTGTTGCACCATCCGCCCCGCGTCCCGGCCTGCAGCCGGCCGAACCGTCCATGCGATTGCCGTCAGGAGCCGGGCGTTCGATGCCTGCAGACCATCACCCCATCCTCGATGTCCATGAAACGTCTCCTGATCGCCATCGCATGTGTGTTCTCAGTCTCCGCCGTGGTGGCGTTCGGCCGCTTCGCTGACGTGCTGCCGTCGGCACAGGCGCCCGCGACGCTGGCTGCAGGCTGGGTTTCCGACGACGGGTGGGCGCTGATCGCGACGGTCATCGCGATGTTGTTGATCATCAAGCGGCGCAAAGGCTGAGCCTCGGATCCAGGCATCGGCCCCCGCCAGCCGTTGCTGAAGTGCGAAACCCAGGGTTTGCACTGTTCAAAAACATGACTTATGTGTCGAATATCACGGTATCAATTCGTTGCAAACCCGTTGGTCTCGACACTTCCATGACGCTCACCGCACTCATCACCGTCGCCTTCATTGCATTCCTTGCCCGCGGCGCCATGGCAGCCGGCGCCCGTCTTGAGCAAATCAGCCGGGAACGTCTGGAGAATGCCGGGATGCGCGAAACGCGCTGATACCACGCGCAGCGCTGGCGGGCACCGGGGCGGCGTCCGGTACCGCGCTACCTCATTCGGCTTGCGCCTCCCAGTCAGCGCAGTGGCCTTGCAGCGTCATGTTCCGAAGTGGGATCGGCCAGCCCAGTGCCGAGCCGCCTTCGAGCTGCTGCACGCTCTCCGTTCCCCACCTGTCCCTGCCGCCGGTAGGCAAGGTGGCGGACAGCCGCCTGCAGAACTTCCGTCATCGTTCCATGGCTCGGGTTGCGACACCGTGCCCAGAGAACCGGCAGACCGGGACATGGCATGAACACGGAGGCGCCGAACCTGCGTGCAGGCCGCCGCGCGGTAGCGACACGGGGCCGGTTCGACGCTTCAGAACGCACAAAGGGTCAGGCCCTTACGGGGCCTGACCCTTTGATTTTCTGGTGCCGGAGACATGAATCGAACACGCGACCTTCTCATTACGAATGAGCTGCTCTACCGACTGAGCTACACCGGCGTAGCCCGCGATTATAGCGTCAATTTTCGGTGTGGTACGCCGTGACGCGTTCGACTTCGTTTTTGGAACCCAACACCACGCTCACGCGCTCGTGCAGCTTGCCCGGCTGCAGGTCAAGGATGCGCTGCTTGCCGTTGGTCGCGGCGCCGCCGGCCTGCTCGACCAACCAGCTCATGGGGTTGGCTTCGTAGAGCAGGCGCAGTTTGCCCGGCTTCTCGGGCTCGCGCTTGTCCCATGGGTACATGAAGATGCCGCCGCGCATCAGGATGCGGTGCACGTCGGCCACCATGCTGGCGATCCAGCGCATGTTGAAGTCCTTGCCGCGCGGACCTTCCTTGCCCGCCAGGCATTCGTCGATGTAGCGTTTCACCGGAGCGTCCCAGTGGCGCATGTTGCTCATGTTGATCGCGAACTCCTTCGTGTCCTCGGGGATGCGCAGCTTCTCCTGCGTCAGCACGAAAGAACCTTCCTCGCGGTCCAGCGTGAACATGGCCACGCCGTCGCCCACCGTCAGCACCAGCGTGGTCTGCGGGCCATAGATGCAGTAGCCCGCCGCAACCTGCCGGCTGCCTGCCTGCAGGAAGTCGCCCTCGTGCACGCCGGGGTGTTCGTCGGGCTTCTTGAGCACGCTGAAGATCGTGCCGATGCTGACGTTCACGTCGATGTTGGAGGAGCCGTCCAGGGGATCGAACAGCAGCAGGTATTCGCCCTGCGGGTAGCGGTTGGGCACCACATAGATGCTGTCCATTTCCTCGGAGGCCATGGCCGCAAGATGGCCGCCCCACTCGTTGGCCTCGATCAGCACCTCGTTGGCGATGATGTCGAGCTTCTTTTGCACCTCGCCTTGCACGTTCTGCGTCTCGGCGGCGCCCATCACGTCGCCGAGCTCGCCCTTGTTGACGGCCAGGCTGATGCGCTTGCATGCGCGGGCGACCACCTCCAGCAACAGGCGAAGCTGGGCCGGGATCAGGCCATCGACACGCTGCTGCTCGACCAGGTAGCGGGTCAGGGAAACTTTCTGGGGCATGGAATTCCTTCGAAGTGGGAAATCAGAAGCGGCCAGGTGCCGGGCCGCCCCAAGCCGGCCGCGCATCCTCCAACGGGGGACGCGCACGACCGGAGGGAGTGGAAAGCCGGGCCGCCATTCAGTCCAGTGCGCGGGTCACGACCTCGCGCACGTCGTTGGACAGGTCTGCCTTGGCGGCCACGCGAGCCAGGGCTTCGCGCGCGGCCGTGCGGTAGGGTTCGGCCAACTTCTTCCAGCGGTCCAGCGCACGCGCCAGGCGGGCGGCGACCTGCGGGTTGATGGCATCGAGCTCGATCACGCGGTCGGCCCAGAACACGTAGCCGGCGGCGTCCGCGCGGTGGAAGCCGCCCGGGTTGGCGCTGCAGTAGCTGAAGATCACGCTGCGCGCGCGGTTCGGGTTGCGCAGGTTGAAGTCAGCGTGCTTCATCAGCTGCTTGACGGCCGGCAGCACGTTGCCGTTGCGGTCGGGGCTGCCGGCCTGCAGCGCGAACCACTTGTCCAGCACCAGTGCCTCGTCCTTGAACAGCGCGTGGAAGCGCTGCAGGGCCGGGGCTGCCAGTTCGTGGGCGCTGGCCACCAGGGCCGACAGCGCATTGAAGCGGTCGGTCATGTTGCCGGCGTCCTTGAAGCGCTGGTAGGCCTTGCCGGGCCAGACCGCGTCGCCACTTTTGCGCGCGGCCAGGCACAGCTGGGCCAGCGCCAGGCCCGCGAGTGCGCGCCGGCCCGACGAGCGTGGATCGGGCTGGTAGGCGCCGTTGTCGCGGTGTTGCTCGAAGGCCCACTGCCAGTCATAGAACAGTGCCTCGGCCAGCTGTGCGCGCATGGCTTCGCGCACGGCGTGGATGCGCTGCGGATCGACCACGTCCAGCTGTTCGGCCAGGTAGGTCTCGGACGGCAGCGTCAGCACCAGTTCCTTGAAGGCCGCGTCCAGCTGCGGATGGCGCAGCACCTCGCGCATGGCGTCGATGAAGGCCGGGTCCAGCACCGGCTGGCCTGCCGCGAAGCCCTCGTCGCCGATGGCCTTGAGCGCGCGGCGCAGGGCCAGGCGCTGGCCGGCTTCCCAGCGGTTGAAGGGGTCGCTGTCGTGCGCGAGCAGGGCCAGCAGCTGGGCGTCGCTGTAGTCGATGTCCAGGATCACGGGGGCGGAGAAGCCGCGCAGCAGCGAGGGCACGGGCTCGGCGGTGAGGCCGTCGAACACGATCTGGTGCTGTGCCTCGGTCATCACGAACAGCGCTGGCTGTTGCGTCTGCAACTCATGGCCGTCTGCGCCCAGCAGGCCCAGCGCAACCGGGATCACGAAGGGCTCCTTGAGCGCCTGGCCCGGCGTGGGCGCGCAGCTCTGCGTGAGCGTGAGCGTGTAGCGGCCGGCGGCAGCATCCCACTGGCCCGCGGCCTGCACGCGCGGCGTGCCGGCCTGGCTGTACCAGCGCTTGAACTGCGGCAGCAGGCGCGCGAGTTCGGAGCCCGGATTGGCGTCGGCGATCGCCTGGGCGAAGTCGTCGCAGGTCACGGCCTGGCCGTCGTGGCGCTCAAAATACAGCTTCATGCCGGCGGCAAAACCGTCGCGGCCGACCAGGGTCTGCATCATGCGCACGACCTCTGCGCCCTTCTCATAGACCGTGACGGTGTAGAAGTTGTTGATCTCGACGTAGCTGTCGGGCCGCACCGGGTGCGCCATGGGGCCGGCGTCCTCGGGGAACTGGGTGGTGCGCAGCACGCGCACGTCCTCGATGCGCTTGACGGCGCGCGCCGACGGGCTACCGGCCAGGTCCAG
>CAJYRH010000138.1 GCA_913776795.1 uncultured Pseudorhodoferax sp.
GAGAAGGAGAACGGCCTTTTGTACTACCCCACCTTCTACGAAGGCCTGGAGCAGAGCAAAAACGTGATCTACACGGGCCAGGAAGCCACGCAGCAGATCATCTGGGGCCTGGACTGGGGCGCCAAGGAGAAGAAGGCCAAGACCTTCTTCCTGGTCGGCTCGGACTACATCTGGCCGCGCACCTCGATGAAGATCGCGCGCAAGCACATCGAGACGGTCGGCAAGCTGGGCAGCGTCAAGGGCGAGGAGTACTACCCGCTGGGCCACACCAACTTCAACTCGCTGATCAACAAGATCAAGGTGGCCAAGCCCGACTGCATCTTCGCGGCCGTGGTGGGCGGCTCCAACGTGGCCTTCTACAAGCAGCTCAAGGCCGCCGGCATCACGGGCGACAAGCAGTTCCTGCTGACGCTGTCGGTGACCGAGGACGAGATGACCGGCGTGGGCGGCGACAACTTCGCCGGCTTCTACTCGTCGATGAAGTACTTCCAGTCGCTGGACAACGACAACAACAAGAAGTTCGTCGAGGCCTTCAAAGCCAAGTACGGCAAGGACGCCGTGATCGGCGACGTGACACAGGCCGGCTACCTGGGCCCCTGGCTGTGGAAGGCGGCCGTCGAGAAGGCCGGCAGCTTCGATGTCGCCAAGGTCACGGCCGCTTCGCCCGGCATCGAGCTCAAGACGGCGCCGGAAGGCTACGTCAAGCTCGACGCCAACCACCACCTGTGGAGCAAGGCGCGCATCGGCCAGGGCCAGAAGGACAGCACCTTCAAGGTGGTCGCCGAGTCCTCGAACCTGATCGCACCGGACCCGTTCCCCAAGGGTTACCAGTAAGCCACCCGGCCCTCTCCCGGCAGTCGGGGGAGGGCGCTTCTTGACTTGTGGAGAGCGAGCGCGCCATGACCATTTCCGAGATGCTCAACATCGGCCTCATGCAGGGCTTCGCGGGCCTGTCCCTGTTCGCGGTGCTGCTGCTGATGGGGCTGGGCCTGGCGATCATCTTCGGCCAGATGGGCGTCATCAACATGGCGCATGGCGAGTTCATGGCCATCGGCGCCTACACCGTCTACATGGCCGCCACCTTCACCGAGAGCCATGCGCCCGGCGCCATGGCCGCCTACTTTCCCGTTGCCATCGTGCTGGCCTTCGTGGTCGCCTTCTTCTTCGGCTGGATCATGGAGTGGGCCTTGATCCGTCACCTGTACAGCCGCCCGCTGGACACGCTGCTGGCCACCTGGGGCGTGAGCCTGGCGCTGCAGCAGTGCTTTCGCACCTTCATCGGCCCCAAGGAGGTCAGCCCCACGCTGCCGGACTGGCTGATGGGCTCCTGGGCGCCCATGGAGGGCCTGGACATCCCCATCAACGGCATGTTCGTGCTGGCGCTCACGCTGGTCGTGACGGCCGGCGTGCTGATCGCGCTGAACAAGAGCCGCTGGGGCCTGCGCGTGCGCGCCACGGTCAGCAATCGCACCATGGCCAACGCCACCGGCATCGACACCAGGAAGACCGACCGCCTGACCTTCGCCATCGGCTGCGGTATCGCCGGTGTGGCCGGCGCGGCCTTCACCACCATCGGTTCCACCGGGCCGACCTCGGGCTCGCTCTACATCGTCGACGCCTTCCTGGTCGTCACCTTCGGCGGCGCCGCCAGCCTGCTCGGCACCGTGGTCTCGGCATTCGGCATCGCGCAGACCCAGTCCATCACCGAGTTCTTCATGAGCGGCTCGATGGCCAAGGTGCTCACGCTGTCGCTGATCGTGCTGATCCTGATGATGCGCCCGCAAGGCCTGTTCGCATCCAAGGTTCGTCGCTGAGTCTTCTTCTTTCAGGACATCACCCATGGACTCCTTCAAGGCCCTGATTCGTCGCTACCAGCTGGCCAGCGTGCTGCTGCTGACCCTGCTGCTGGTGGTCGTGCTGCCGCTCACGCTCGACATCTTCCGCCTCAACCTGGTCGGCAAATACCTGTGCTATGCCTTCGTGGCCGTAGGCCTGGTCATGGTCTGGGGCTACGGCGGCGTGCTGAGCCTGGGGCAGGGCGTCTTCTTCGGCCTGGGCGGCTACGCCATGGCCATGTTCCTCAAGCTCGAAGCCTCGGACCCGGAGACCACCAAGATCCAGTCCACGCCCGGCATTCCCGACTTCATGGACTGGAACCAGCTCACCGAACTGCCGCTGATGTGGCTGCCCTTCAAGAGCCTGCCGCTGAGCCTGCTGGCAGTGGTTCTGGTGCCGACGGCGCTGGCCTGGCTGATCAGCTTCGCGATGTTCAAGCGGCGCGTGGGCGGCGTGTACTTCGCCATCATCACGCAGGCCGTGGCACTGATTCTCACGGTGCTCATCATCGGCCAGCAGGGCTACACGGGCGGCGTGAACGGCATGACCGACCTCAAGACCCTGCTGGGCTGGGACATCCGCACCGACAGCGCCAAGACGGTCCTGTACTTCGTCTGCGTGGCGCTGTTGATCGCCAGCATCCTGCTGTGCCGCTGGATCCAGACCAGCAAGCTCGGCACGCTGCTGCTGGCCATGCGCGACAAGGAGGACCGTGTGCGCTTCTCGGGCTACGACGTGTCCAACTTCAAGGTGTTCACGTTCTGCCTGGCAGCCGCGCTGTCGGGCGTCGGCGGTGCGCTGTTCACGCTGCAGGTGGGTTTCATGTCGCCCACGCTGGTGGGCATCGTGCCCTCGATCGAGATGGTGATCTTCGCCGCTGTGGGCGGGCGCATGAGCCTGGTCGGTGCGGTCTATGGCGCGCTGCTCGTCAACGCCGGCAAGACGCTGTTCTCCGAGAGCTTCCCGGACCTCTGGCTGTTCCTGATGGCCGCGCTGTTCATCGGCGTGACCATGGCCTTCCCGATGGGCCTGGCCGGCCTGTGGGAAGACAAGATCAAGCCCTGGTGGAAGGCCAGAGGCGCGGCGCGCAAGGCCTACGACGACAAGTTGGTGGCGGCCAAGACCGCGCCGCATGCCGCGTCGGTGGCCGCGTCGCCGGAGCCCGCCACGCCCGACGCCAGCCTGCACGGCCAGCGCGCCTGACCGCAAAGGAATCCTCCATGAGCAACACCGACTTCGCCCTGGCCGTGGAAGACCTCACGGTCGCCTTCGACGGCTTCAAGGCCATCGACAGCCTGACCCTGTACGTGGACAGGAACGAGCTGCGCGTGATCATCGGCCCCAACGGCGCGGGCAAGACCACGCTGCTGGACCTGATCTGCGGCAAGACCAAGGCCAGCGCCGGCTCCATCAAGTTCAAGAACACCGAACTGACCGGCATGGCCGAGCACAAGCGCGTGCGCTTAGGGCTAGGCCGCAAGTTCCAGACGCCCTCGATCTACGAGAACCTCTCGGTCTTCCAGAACCTGGAGGTGTCCTACCCCTCGGGCCGCTCGGTGCTGGGCGCACTGGCCTTCAAGTGCACCGACCAGGTCAAGGCCCGCGTGCAGGTCGTGGCCGAGGACATCGGCCTGGCGGACAAGCTGCAGACCGAAGCCGGCCTCTTGAGCCACGGCCAGAAGCAGTGGCTGGAGATCGGCATGCTGCTGATGCAGGAGCCCGAGCTGCTGATGCTGGACGAGCCCATCGCCGGCATGAGTTCGCGCGAGCGCGAACTGACGGCCGAGCTGCTCAAGCGGATCAGCCAGAACCGGGCCGTGATCGTGATCGAGCACGACATGGACTTCGTCGCGCAGATCGCGCACAAGGTCACGGTCATGCACCAGGGAAAGATCCTGGCCGAAGGGCCGATGGACAAGGTGCAGGCCGACCCGAAGGTCATCGACGTCTACCTGGGGCATTGAGATGAAGCTGTGGCAGCTTGCACGTGATGCGCAAGGCGGCGGGGTACCCCATCGCTTCGTGTCCCCCACCCGCACCCCGAGCTCCCGCCCGCTTTATCCCCTGGACCCCATCCGTGCGAATCGCCTGCAACGCCGTGGAGAACTGACATGAGCGACATCCTCCTGAACGTCAACGACATCCACACCGCCTACGGCCAGAGCGAGGCGCTGCACGGCATCAGCTTCGCTGCCCACGCGAACGAAACCGTGGCCATCATGGGCCGCAACGGCATGGGCAAGACCACGCTGTTCAAGAGCCTCATGGGCATCCTGCCCCTCAAGAGCGGCAGCATCCAGGTGGCGGGGCAGGACGTGTCGAAAGACGAGAGCTTCCGCCGCGTGGGCAAGGGCATCGCCTACGTGCCGCAGGGCCGCATGATCTTTCCCACGCTGACCGTGGAAGAGAACATCCAGACCGGCCTGCAGGGCGGGCCCAGCCTGCGCGTGCGGGACGAGATCTACGCGCTGTTCCCGGTGCTGTTCGAGATGAAGAGGCGCAAGGGCGGCAACCTGTCCGGCGGCCAGCAGCAGCAACTCGCCATCGCGCGCGCGCTGGTCACGAATCCCAAGGTGCTGCTGCTCGACGAGCCGACTGAGGGCATCCAGCCTTCCATCATCAAGGACATCGCCAAGGCGCTGAACGAGATCCGGCGCATGAAGGGCATCGCCATCGTGGTGTCCGAGCAGGTGTTGTCGTTCGCCATGGACGTGGCCGACCGGCTGTTCGTGATCGAAGGCGGCCGCCTCGTGCACGAGACCGCGCGCGACAAGACCGACATCGCGCACATCAAGAAGTACCTGTCCGTTTGAACTTCAACAAAGGAGAAGTGAATGCCTGAAACCCTGATCAAGGTCGACCTCTCGCAGCCGGCCCCCAGCAACGAGCTCGTCCACAACCGCTGGCACCCCGACATCCCCATGGCGTGCTGGGTCAACCCGGGCGACGACTTCGTGCTGGAGACCTACGACTGGACCGGCGGCTTCATCCAGAACAACGACAGCGCCGACGACGTGCGCGACATCGACCTGACGACCGTCCACTACCTGAGCGGGCCCGTGGGCGTGAAGGGTGCCAAGCCCGGCGACCTGCTGGTCGTGGAGCTGCTGGACATCGGTGCCAAGCAGGACAGCCTGTGGGGCTTCAACGGCTTCTTCAGCAAGAAGAACGGCGGCGGCTTCCTGACCGAGCACTTTCCGCAGGCGCAGAAGTCGATCTGGGACTTCCACGGCATGTTCACCACCTCGCGCCATGTGCCGGGCGTGAAGTACGCCGGCCTGATCCACCCCGGCCTGATCGGTTGCCTGCCCGACCCCAAGATGCTGGAGACCTGGAACACGCGCGAGCAGGCGCTGATCGACTCCGACCCGGCCACCAGCGGCCTGGCCAACCCGCCGTTCGCGGGCACGGCCCACATGGGCAAGCTGACCGGCGAGGCCAAGGCCAAGGCCGCCGCCACGGGCGCGCGCACCGTACCGCCGCGCGAGCATGGCGGCAACTGCGACATCAAGGATTTGTCGCGCGGCTCCAAGATCTTCTTCCCGGTCTACGTGGACGGCGCGGGCCTGTCGGTCGGCGACCTGCACTTCAGCCAGGGCGATGGCGAGATCACCTTCTGCGGCGCCATCGAGATGGCCGGCTGGGTGCACATGAAGGTCACCGTCATCAAGGACGGCATGGCCAAGTACGGGATCAAGAACCCGATCTTCAAGCCCAGCCCCATCGTGCCGACCTACAACGACTACGTGATCTTCGAAGGCATCAGCGTGGACGAGAGCGGCAAGCAGTACTACCTGGACGTCAACGTGGCCTACCGCCAGGCCTGCCTGAACGCCATCGAGTACCTCAAGAAGTTCGGCTACTCGGGCGCCCAGGCCTACTCCATCCTGGGCACCGCCCCGGTGCAGGGCCACATCAGCGGCGTGGTGGACGTGCCCAACGCCTGCGCCACGCTGTGGCTGCCGACGCAGATCTTCGACTTCGACATCAACCCGAGCGCGGCCGGGCCGACGAAGTTCCTGGACGGCTCGGTGCAGATGCCGCTGTCGCCCGACCTGGTCTGAGCCTGCGGGGCCGCGGCATGATGCGCGCATGCCGCGGCCGCACCACCATGTCTACGTCGTCCAGCTCGCCGACCCCGTCTGGAACAGCGCGCGCTTTCGTGCTGCCAATCCGGATTACCAGCTCGGCAAGCCCTTCGTCTACGTCGGCATGACCGGCCTGGACCCGGACATCCGCTTCGACAAGCACAAGGCCGGCATCCAGGCCAACCGCTTCGTGATGCTGTACGGCGAGCGCCTGCTGCCGGCGCTGTACGCCCGCTACAACCCCATGCCCTACCAGGCCGCGCGCGCCATGGAGGTGGAGCTCGGCATCCGCCTGCGCGCGCGGGGCTTCGGCGTCTGGCAGGGCTGAACCGGCGCGCTGCACGCACCTACGTTGTTTGACGTAGTGCACTGCGTCCCCGCGCTGCGCAGAATGACTCCGACCATCCAACCGACCGGACCTGCCGATGCCCACCTACGACTACGACTGCCCTGGCTGCGGCGGCTTCGACGCCTTCCGCACACTGGCCCAGCGCAACGAGCCGGCCACCTGCCCGGACTGCGGCGCGGCCTCGCCACGCGTGTTCGTCAGCGCGCCACGCCTGGCGTTGATGGACGGCGGCACGCGCGCCGCCATCGGCGTCAACGAGCGTGCGCGGCACGAGCCCCGCAGTTCGCGCGACTACCAGCGCATGCGGCACCCGGCGGGCTGCGGCTGCTGCAGCACCGGCGGCAAGCGCTCGGCCACGGTCACGGCGCCGGGCGGCGCGAAGGCGTTTCCGTCCAAGCGGCCCTGGATGATCAGCCACTGAGCAGCGGCGGCCACCGTTGCAGCCCTCCCCCCGTCCGCCACGCGCCGACGGGGCACCGGTGCTGGCGAGTACGCCACCTGGCGTATAGGGCCCAGGCGGGGTTCTCCCTAGGATCGCTCCCAAGGTCAGACAGCGCTGACAGCGCGGTAGGACCGAGAGAACCATCCAACCACCGGGAGCACTCCAAATGCAACGTCGATTCACCCTGAAAGCCGTCACCGCGGCTGTCGCACTGGCCGGCCTGGCCGCCGTTCCCGCCTACGCGCAGGACACCATCAAGGTCGGCGTGCTGCACAGCCTGTCCGGCACCATGGCCATCTCGGAAACCGTGCTCAAGGACACGGTGCTCATGGCGATCGACGAGATCAACGCCAAGGGCGGCGTGCTCGGCAAGAAGCTGGAGCCCGTGGTCGTCGACCCGACCTCCAACTGGCCCCTGTTCGCCGAGAAGACCAAGCAGTTGCTGGGCCAGGACAAGGTGTCGGTGATCTTCGGCTGCTGGACCTCGGTGTCGCGCAAGTCGGTGCTGCCGGTCGTGGAAGAAATGAA
>CAJYRH010000139.1 GCA_913776795.1 uncultured Pseudorhodoferax sp.
GGTGCAGCCTGGAAACGAAAAAGCCGCCTGAGCAGGCGGCTTTAGCGAACAACACGAACCCGACGGTTCAGCCCAGGCTTTCCGATGACCTGAACGCTGGTTCCGTTCAGAGGAAAACTTGGTAGGCGCGATTGGACTCGAACCAACGACCCCCACCATGTCAAGGTGGTGCTCTAACCAGCTGAGCTACGCGCCTGTCGTAAGCCCACGATTATAGCCATGGTTTTACAGCGCTGTCACATGGAGACAAAAAATTATCGGCGACGGGCCGAACGGACGCCGGGCACGTCGGCGACCACCCCGAGCACGCGCGCCAGCCGCGCCGCGTCGCCGATCTCGACCGTGAAAGTCATCCAGGCCGTGCCTTTCACGGACTGGGTCTGCACGCCGATCACGTTCATCCTTTCCTTGGTGAAGACCTCGGAGATGTCGCGCAGCAGCCCCTGCCGGTCTGCCGCCTCCACCGCCACGTCCACCGGATAGACCGCCGACGCTTCGTTGCGCTGGTGGCCCCACTCGACCTCGATCACGCGCTCCGCGTTCCGCGCAGCCATTTCGCGCAGGTTGCTGCAGTCAGCACGGTGGATGCTGACGCCCTTGCCACGCGTGACGAAGCCGACGATGCCGTCCGGCGGTGCGGGCTTGCAGCATTTGGCCAGTTGGGTCATCAGAGAATCGATGCCCACCACCAACACGCCCCCCTTGCTCGCGCCGCGGGCCTTGCGCAGCAGCGGCGCGTCGTCGGCCGGCGGTGCCGCAGGCCGCAGCAGCAGTTCGATGTTGCGCAGCGAATACTCGTCCTTGCCGACGACTTCGAACAGCCCATCCGCCGACTTGAAGCCCAGCTGCGTGGCGATGTCGTCCAGCTTCAACGCCGTCTTGCCCTCGCGCTGCAGCAGCTTCTCGACAGCCTCGCGCCCGCGCGCCACGGTGGCGTGCAAGGCGGCCGCGTTGAACCAGGCACGGGCCTTGGCGCGCGCGCGGTGGCTGGCCAGGTAACCCAGCTCGGCGTTGAGCCAGTCGCGCGAAGGTCCGCCCTCTTTGGCCGCCGAGATCTCCACCGTCTGGCCGTTCTGCAACGGGGTGTTGAGCGGCACCATCACGCCGTCCACGCGCGCGCCTCTGCAGCGGTGGCCCAGGTTGGTGTGCAGCGAATAGGCGAAATCCACCGGGGTGGCGCCGGCCGGCAGTTCGACGACGGCCGCGTCCGGTGTCAGCACGTAGATGCGGTCGCTGAGCAGATCGGTGGCGCCGCTGGCTGGCAGACCTTCGGGCCGCATCGCGCCCGACAGGTCACGCTCCCAGGCCAGCAGCTGGCGCAGCACGGCGATCTTGGCGTCGTAGGCGCCACCGGCCGAGACTCCGGCGTAGCCCTTGGCACCGGCCTCCTTGTAGGCCCAGTGCGCGGCCACGCCGTGTTCGGCGTGGTCGTGCATCGCCTGGGTGCGGATCTGGATCTCGATCGGCCGTCCCATCTCGCGGCCCTCCAGCCACGGCTGCACCACGGTATGCAGCGACTGGTAGCCGTTGCCCTTGGGCTTGGCGATGTAGTCGTCGAACTCGCCCGGCACGGGCTGGAAGTGCGCATGCACCCAGGCCAGCACCGCGTAGCAATCCGCCACCGCCGGAACGATGACACGCAGTGCGCGTACGTCGAAGACCTGGGCGAAGTCCAGCGACTTGCCACGCATCTTCTTGACGATGCTGTAGATGTGCTTGGGCCGGCCCTGCACCGTCGCGGCGATGCCCTGCGCCCGCAGGTCGGTCTCGACCGAGGCACGCAGCTGGGCCATGCCGGCCTCGCGCTCGACGCGCTTCTCGTCGAGCAGCCGCGCCACCTCCTTGTAGGTGGTCGGTTCAAGGAAACGGAAGGCCAGGTCTTCCATCTCCCACTTGATCTGCCAGATGCCGAGCCGGTTGGCCAGGGGCGCGAACACCTGCAGCGATTCGCGCGCCATCGCCTCGGCGACAGGCGTCTTGCTGGCAGCATGCCAGCGCAGCGTCTGCAGCCGCGAAGCCAGGCGCAGCATCACCACGCGCAGATCGCGCGAGAAGGCCAGCAGCATCTTGCGCACGGTCTCGGTCTGCACGCCGGCGTCGTCGACGAGGCTGGACGCACTCAATGCGCCGCGCGAGAGGCGCTGCACGCGCATGAGCTGTGTGGTCTCCACGGCCAGCGTGGCGAAGTTCTCGCCGAAGGCCTTGGCGATGACCTCGTGCGGCCGGTTCAGGTGCACGCAGGCGTGCACGAGGTAGCTGGCGGCCTGCATGGCCTCGGAGCCGCCGACGTCGCGCAGGATCGCGGCCACTGCGTCGGCGTGAGCCAGCGTGTTCTCCCCGGAGTCCAGCGTCTCGTCGGCGATCAGGGGCTCGGCGAACGCGCGCGCGCGCGCCAACGCATGGACCTGGTCTGCCAGCAGGCGCTCGCTGGCCGCTATCAGGTCGTTGACGGGGGCGGGCGTCGACAGTGGCCCGGCGGCCTGCGTGCTGGAGACCTTCACGTGCGAATGTGTCCGTCAGCCAGCAGGAACTCCGCCACTGCCTGGCGCTGGTCGTCGGCCACCAGGGTGGGCGCATGGCCGACCCCGGCGAATTCCACCAGCCGGGCCCGCGGGCCGCGCTGCACCATCTGCTCGGCCGTGGCCCGCGTCAGCAGGTCGGAGTCGGCACCGCGCAGCAACAGCGTGTCGGCGGTGATGCGGTCGTAAAGCTGCCACAGCATGGCCTCGCCCTGGCCGGCCGCCTGCTCCGTCAGGGCGCCGAAGGGTTCGGCGATGCGCGGGTCATAGTGCAGCACCAGCGCACCGTCGGTCGTGCCGGCCACTGCCGGCCGCACCATGTGGCGCGAGAGGTCCAGCCATTGCTGCGGGCTGTGTGGACCGAAGCCGGTGGAGACAGCCCACATGGCAGCGGCTGCATCCGCCAGCGAAGCATGGGTGCCACCCTTGCCCAGATAGGTGCCGATGCGCTGCAGCGCCTCCCACTGCACCGCCGGGCCGACGTCGTTGAGCACCAGCTTGCGCACGGGCGCCGGCAGTGGCAGGCCCGGCTGCCCCGCCACTACCAGCCCGATCAGGCCGCCCATGCTGGTGCCGACCCAGTCCAGTCGAGCGAGCGGCGACTGCGCATGCAGTTGCGCCAGCATGGCCAGCATGTCGGCGGCATAGACCGGGATCTGGTAGTGCGATGCGTCGGCCAGCCAGTCGCTGCGACCACGGCCCACCACGTCCGGGCAGACCACGCGCATGTGCGGCGCCAGCATGCGCGCCAACGCATCGAAATCGCGGCCCTGACGCGACAGCCCGTGCGCGCAGACCACCACATGCGGATTGCCTGCGTCGCCCCACTGCCAGTAAGCCATGCGGTGCCCATCCTTGCCGCCGGACGCGGCAGCAGCGCCAGAGCAGACGACACGGTGCAGAACAGGAGCGGTCATGGTGCTGGGATTCGTTTGAAATGCGGACGGCCGGCCCATCGTAAGGGATAGGCGCCAAACCCGCGCGGCCGGTGCGGCCGCTGGTCCGCCCAATGGCGTACGCCCGCCCCCGTCCGGCCGCTCAACGCAGCTGCACGCCGCCGGACACCGTGACGGTGACCGTGCTCTTGCCGGCCTCCACGGGAACCGGCGCCGAATCCGCATATGCGGCCTTGGCCTGCATGGGCATCATGCGCGGACGCGGCATGCCGCCCTCGTCGGCCATGACGGAGACCTCGCGCAGGCTGTAGTCGGCGAAGCCGAAGCTCTTGGCGATCTCAGCTGCCTTGGCCTTGAACTGGGCGATCGCCTGGGTCTGGGCCTGGCCTTCCACGCGTGCCCGCTCCTCGCGGCTCAGGCTGAACGCAACCTGGCCCACCGTGAGGCCCTGCACCCGCCCGGCCGCGGTGCTGATGCGGCCGAAATCGCGGCCCTCCAGCACGATCTCGGCCGTGCCCTGCCAGGTGCTGATGCGGCCTTCCTTGGTGTAGCGCGGCGAGAGGCTGAAGGCTCCGCTGCGCACGTCCATCTGGCCCGCCTGCGCGGACTTGCGCGCCTCGGCCAGCGCTGCATCGATGGCGGCCTTGAGCTGGGTCTGGACCGTGGCAGCCTCGGGCGCCTCGCGCGTGGTGCTGAGCGTCATGGTCAGAAAATCCTGCGGCACCTCCACCGCGCCCGAGGCGGACAGTTGCACCACGTTCTGCGGCACGGGCAGCACGCCCTGGGCGTGCGCAGGCCCCAGGGCGATGGCGGCAAGACAGGCGGCAAGCCAGAGCGAGGAAGGCAGACGGGAAACGGGCATGGAACAAGACCTTTCATCCAAAAATATGGCTTCCCTTCATCAGTGAAGGGGCCGGGGCGCGGCGCATGAGCGCAACAGGCGAGCATGGTCGACGAAAATCGCATACACCATGTGAATCGCTTGCGCATACTTGTAACAGTGTGTGCCGAACGGGGTTTTCAGCCGAAATTGGCGACCGGGCGTTGCAGAATCGCCGCTGTTACACATTTATCTGCTTGCCCATGTCCCAGACTTCTTCCCGACCCGACAAGATTTTGGTAGTGGACGACGATTCGCGCATCCGCGATCTGCTGCGCCGCTACCTTGTGCAGGAAGGCTTCGAAGTCATCCTCGCGGAGGACGGCAAGGCCCTGAGCCGGCTCATGCTGCGCGAGACCGCCGACCTGATCGTGCTCGACCTCATGATGCCCGGCGAGGACGGCCTGTCGATCTGCCGCCGGCTGCGCGCCGCCAACGACCGCACGCCCATCATCATGCTGACAGCCAAGGGCGAAGACATCGACCGCATCGTCGGCCTGGAGGTCGGCGCCGACGACTATCTGGGCAAGCCCTTCAACCCACGCGAGCTGCTGGCCCGCATCCATGCCGTGTTGCGCCGCCGGCCGGTCAAGGAGGCGCCGGGCGCGCCATCCACCGACAACGAGGTCACCAACTTCGGGCCCTTCGCGTTCGACCTGGGCGCGCGCACGCTGCGCAAGAACGGCGACGAACTGCCGCTCACGACCGGCGAGTTCGCCATGCTCAAGGCCCTGGTGCGGCACCCGCGCCAGCCACTGTCGCGGGAGAAGCTGGCCCTGCTGGCACGTGGCCGCGAGTTCGAACCCTTCGACCGCAGCCTGGACGTGCAGGTCTCGCGCCTGCGCAAGCTCGTGGAGCAGGACGCTGCCGCACCGCGCTACATCCAGACTGTCTGGGGCGTGGGTTACGTCTTCGTACCGGACGGCGCCAACTGAGACGGCACGCGCGTCGACGTGCCGTTCAGTCGCAGCACGCAGCCCCCGGATTTCCCGGACGCCACCAGTCCGGCGCCGCTGGAGCTGCTGCCCCCCAAGAAGAGCTCGTTCCGGTCGCTGATGGCGATCAGCATGTTCTGGCGGACCTTCATCCTGCTCGCGGTGCTGCTGCTGGGCAGCATGCTGGCCTGGCTCAAGACCATGCGCGAGCTCGAGTTCGAGCCGCGTGCGCTGCAGACCGCCCAGCAGATCGCCGCCCTCGTCAACCTTTCGCGCGCCGCGCTGCAGTATGCCGACCCGATCGCGCGCGTCTCCTTGCTCAAGGCGATGGCCGAGCAGGAGCGTGTTCGCATCGCCCCGCACGAGCCCTCCGACAGCTACGTGCTGCTCGACGACGACGCGCTGGACCGGCGCATCGTCTCCGCGCTCGAGTCGCGCCTGGGCACGGGGACCGTGGTCGCCAGTTCCGTCAACGGCGAACCGGGGCTGTGGGTCGGCTTCACCATCAACGGCGACCCCAACTGGCTGCAGACCGACCGCGAGCGCTTCAACCCGGGTGGCGGCCGGACCTGGCTGGTCTGGCTGCTGACCACGGGCGGCGTGTCGCTGGCCGGCGCGGCGCTGATCGCCGGCCTCATCAACCGTCCGCTCAAGCGCCTGCTCGTGGCCACCAGCCGCGTGCGGGAGGGCGACTTCGACGCCGGGCAACTCGACGAAGGCGGTGTGACCGGAGAGATCCGCGAGGTCAACATCGGCTTCAACCGCATGGCCCAGCGCCTGGCCAAGATTGAGCAGGACCGCGTGGTCATGCTGGCGGGCATTTCGCACGACCTGCGCACCCCCCTGGCGCGGTTGCGGCTGGAAACCGAGATGAGCGTGGCCGATGCCGATGCCCGCGCCCACATGGTGGCCGACATCGAGCAGCTCGATCGCATCATCGACAAGTTCCTCGACTATGCGCGGCCGGACCACATCGATCTCAAGGCCGTGTCGCTGAACAAGATCATCGACGCCTGCTGCTACGCGGTGCGCGACCACGGCGACATGCGCATCAACGTGCAGCTGACCGAGCCGCTGGTGGTGATGTCGGACGCCACCGAGCTTGCGCGCGTGCTCTCTAACCTGCTGGAGAACGCGCGCCGCTACGGCAAGACGCCGGGCACCGACGTGGCCGACATCGACATCGTGGCCAAGGCACGCGACGAATGGGTGCTGATCAAGGTGCGCGACCGGGGACCCGGCGTCAGTGAATCGCAGCTGGCCGACCTGTCCAAGCCATTCTTCCGCGGCGACACGGCGCGCACGGCGGCCACGGGCGCGGGCCTGGGCCTGTCCATCGTCGATACCGCCATCCAGCGCATGGGCGGCCTGTTCCAGCTGGCCAACACGCGCTCGGGCGGCCTGGCCGCCCACATCAAGCTGCGCCGCGCGCTGCGCTGATCAGGCCGCGCGCTCAAGCAGCACGGCGGCGCGCGCCTCCATGCTCTGGCCCTGGCCGACGGGGCCGAGCTTCTCGGCCGTCTTGGCCTTCACATTCACTTGGTCGAGCTCCAGCCCCAGCGCCTGCGCGATGCCCGCGCGCATCGCCGGGATGTGCGGCATGAGCTTGGGCGCCTGGGCGATGACGGTGCTGTCGATGTTGCCGATGCGCCAGCCCTTGGCCGCCACGCGGCGCGCGGCCTCGACCAGGAGCTTCATCGAGTCGGCACCCGAGAACTGCGGGTCGGTGTCGGAAAAATGCGTGCCGATGTCGCCCAGCGCCGCCGCGCCCAGCAGCGCGTCGGTGATGGCGTGCAGCAGCACATCGGCATCCGAATGGCCCAGCAGTCCGAGGTGGTAGGGGATGTTTACCCCGCCGATGATGAGTTGGCGGCCGGGCACGAGCGCGTGCACGTCCCAGCCTTCGCCGATGCGGAAGTTCATTTCAGTGCCGCCCGGCCACCCGAAGGCACTGAAGCGCCCCCTCGGGGGGCAGCGATACGCGAAGCGATGCGCGTGGGGTTGTCATGTCGTTTCTCCGGCCCGGCCGCGCAGCACCTGCTCGGCCAGCGCAAAATCTTCGGGATAGGTCACCTTGAAGTTGAGCGCGCTGCCCGGCACCAGCCGCGGCGCCAGGCCCTGGGCCTCGATGGCACTGGCCTCGTCGGTCACAGCGTCCGGATCGGTGGCGAGCGCCGCGTCCAGCGCGCGGCTCAACAGGCCGATGCGGAACATCTGCGGCGTCTGCGCCAGCCACTTGTCGGCGCGCGGCAGCGTCGCGGCCACGCGGCCGTTGCCGTCCTCCTGCTTGAGCGTGTCGGGCAGGCGGTGCGCGAGCAGGCCGCCGACGGGGTCGTCCTGGCAGGCGGCGATCAGCGCCTCGATCTGCGCCGGCGTGACCAGGCAGCGCGCGGCATCGTGCACCAGCACCCAGTCGTCGCCGCGCGCGCCCTGCTCGAACAGGTCGTGCAGGCCGTTGCGCACGCTGCGCGCACGCGAATGGCCGCCGCAGTCGCGCACCACGCAGGGCGCGCTGTGGCGCTCGAAGAAATCGTCGCCGGGCGCCACCACCACGAGCACGTCGCGGATGGCGGCCACGGCCGCGAAGGCGGCCAGCGTGTGCATCACCATGGGCTGGCCGGCGACGCTCTGGTACTGCTTGGCGAGGGTGGCACCGGGTGCCTGCGCGCGGCTCCCGCTGCCCGCGCAGGGAATCAGCGCATAAAGGCGCGCCGAGCTTGAAGAATCGGTCATTGCCGCGATTCTAGAAAGGCAAGACACCCTGCCTACAATCACCGCAACACCCCCCGCCCTCACCCGGCGGGGGGCTTTTGCGTTTTGCGTCCACGCCCACGTCCATGGATCTCCCCAAGCTCATCCCCGGCAAGCGCTTCACCTTGCCCCGTCCGCCCGGCTCGGCCGACGCGCTGCTGCTGGCCCGGCTGGCCGAACGCGAGAAGGCCGGCCGCAGGGTCGTCGCCATCGTCACCTCCGACGCCACCGACGCCCAACGCCTGCTGGAGGAACTGCCCTTCTTCGCGCCCGCGCTGCGCTGCGCGCTGTTCCCGGACTGGGAGACCCTGCCCTACGACACCTTCTCGCCGCACCAGGACCTCATCAGCGAGCGCCTGGCCACCCTGTGGCGCATCCTGCAGCGCGACCGGACGGACGGCGTCGACGTGGTGCTCGTGCCCGCCACCACGGCGCTGTACCGCGTGGCGCCGCCCGGCTTCCTGGCCGGCACCACCTTCCAGTTCAAGGCCAAGCAGCGCCTGGACGAGGCGCGGCTCAAGTCGCAGCTGACCCTGGCCGGCTACAACCACGTGACCCAGGTGGTGAGCCCGGGCGAGTACGCGGTGCGCGGCGGCCTGATCGACCTGTTCCCCATGGGCTCGCCCGTGCCCTACCGCGTCGACCTGTTCGACGACGAGATCGACTCGATCCGCACCTTCGACCCCGACACCCAGCGCAGCCTGTACCCCGTGCCCGAGGTGCGGCTGCTGCCCGGCCGCGAGTTCCCGATGGACGACGCCGGCCGCGCGCGGTTCCGCAGCCGCTGGCGCGAGCTGCTGGAGGGCGACCCGACGCGCAGCCGCATCTACAAGGACATGGG
>CAJYRH010000140.1 GCA_913776795.1 uncultured Pseudorhodoferax sp.
TGTATGCCGCCCGCCTGGCCCGGCGTGGCCAGTCCGACGACGCGCGGGCGATGGCCTTTGGCTGGGGCACCAACGAATACATGCGCAGCCAGGGTGGCTACGCCGTGACGCTGGAATGCGGCCAGCACCGCGATCCGCAGGCGCCGGAGGTGGCCTACCGTGCCATCCTCGCCTGCATGGCGCTGCTGGACATGGCGGGCCCACCGCCTTTGCCGCCTGCCTTGCCCCGGCTGCTGCGGCTCATCGATGTCGTCGACCGCGAACACGAGGAAGACCGCCTGCTGCGCGACTGGTCCAGTTTCGACCCGCTACGGCGCGGCCAGGCCATCGGCGCGCGTGCCGATGGCCGCGTGGTTGAGGCCCCCACCGATGGGGTCATCGTGTTCCCGAATCCTGAGGCCGCGACCGGGAGCGAGTGGTTCTATCTGGCCGTGGAAAGCGACCGCGTGCTTGGCGCCTAGGGCCTTACGCGAGCTCTGTCACCACCTCGAAGCGCGCGAGCTGGTGGTCGCCGAAGACCATGGTGATTGGCACGTCGGCTGCGTCCCGTCCGCGGGCCAGCAGCACCCGCCCGATGCGCGGCGTGTTGTGCCGAGCGTCGAAGGTATGCCACTGTCCGCCGAGGTAGACCTCGAACCACGCACTGAAATCCATAGGATAGGGCACGGGCGGAATGCCGATGTCACCCAGGTAACCCGTTGCATAGCGCGCCGGGATGTTCATGCATCGGCACAACGCAATGGCCAGGTGGGCAAAGTCGCGACAGACACCGACGCGCTCGCGCCACCCTTCGGTGGCCGTGCGTGTCGGCCTCGCGCAGCCATAGTCGAACCGCAGGTGCTGGTGCACGTAGTCGCAAATGGCCTGTACCCGTCCCCATCCGGGTTGCGCATTGGCGAAGCGCGCCCACGCGAAAGCCAGGAGTTCCCCATCGAAGTCACAGTACCGGCTGGGCAGGAGGAACTGCAGCGTCTCCACCGGCAATTCGCTCACTGCATGTTCCCAGGCGCCCCACTGCACCGCATCGGGAAGGCCGCTGTCGCGGACCACTGCCTGGTTGCGCAGCCGTACCTCGCCTGTTCCGGCCGTCACGTGCACGCGTGCGCAATGGTTGCCGAAATGGTCCTGGTAGAAGTCCGTTGGCAGCGGTGGGGCCAGTGTGATGTCCTCCGGTGCCAGCAGGTCCGCCGAGCGGGAAGGGTGCACCTGCAACAGATAAACGAGTGCAGTGGGCGCTTGAACACGCAGCGCGATGTCATAACCGATCCGTATCAACATGGGTATATGCGGTGGCGCCGCGCTGCAGGGAAAGACAACGCCGAAATCATAAGACCGCACCTGCGCACGGGGTGTTTGGCTTTGCCCCGTTCGTACGTAGGTGCACACCGCGCCGGTCAGCGCTGCTGCAGGCGTTCGAGCAGGTCGTGTGTCGGAAAGCCGTCGGCATCCAAGCCTGCGCTGCGTTGCCAGCGCCGGACCGCGCCGCGCGTGGCGGGACCGAGCACACCGTCGACGGCGCCGGGATCGAAGCCCTGTGCCTGCAGCGCTTCCTGCACTGTGCGCATCTCGCCGCGCGACAGCGCCCTCAGTTCACGCGGCCACGCGGCCTGAACGCCTGCACCGCCGGCAATGCGCTGGGCCAGCAGGCCCACCCCAAGCGCATAGCTGGTTGCATTGTTGTAGCGCAGGATGGCACGGAAATTCGGTCCGACGAGGAAGGCCGGCCCGCGCGCGCCGGCAGGCAGCAGCAAGCTTGCGTCCGGCAGATCCGGCAACGCTCCGCCACCGGCGGCGCGCACACCCTCGGCAGCCCATTGCGAAGCCCGCTGGCGCAGTGCGTCGTCGGCCCGGCCCCGGTCGAACCCGGGCGGCAATTGCACCTCCAGGCCCCAGGGCTGGCCGCGCTGCCATCCTTCGCGTGCGAGGAAATGCGCAGTCGACGCGGTCACGTCGGCCATGCTGCCCCAGATGTCGCGCCGGCCGTCGCCGTCTGCATCCACCGCATAAGCGAGAAAGTTGGAAGGCAGGAACTGCGTCTGTCCCATCGCGCCCGCCCAGGAACCCAGCATGCGCGCCCGCGGAATGTCGCCGTTCTGCAGAATGCGCAAGGCCGCCATCAGCTGGCCCCGGGCCCATGCCGCGCGCCGGCCTTCGAAGCCGAGCGTGGCGAGTGCGTCGATGGTGGGCGTGTCGCCGTAGTTGCTGCCGTAGTTGCTCTCCATGCCCCAGATCGCCACGATGATCTCGGCTGGTACGCCATAGCGGGCAGCCGCGGCATCGGCAACGACCCGCACCTCGAGCAGCTTGTCCTGGCCGCGCGTCACGCGGCTGGGTGAGACCGCAGTGTCCAGATAGTCCCAGACGCTGCGCGTGAACTCGGGCTGCGAACGGTCCAGCGCCACCACCTGGTCCAGGTGCTGCACGCCGTCAAAGGCGGCGTGCAGGGTGGCCTCGTCGATGCCGGCCTGGCGTGCCTCGGCGCGGAAACGGGCAATCCACTGGGCGAAGTTTTGGGCCTGCGCAGGTTGCGGCGCCTCCCCGGGTGCGAGAGCCGGCACTGCGCGCGCCGGGTCCACCGACCGAGCCGGCGGCGCCACGGCAGGCGGTGTCGGCTGTGGCGCCGCGCACCCGGCCAGAACCAGCGCTGCCAGCAACAAGGCGAGAGTGCGTTCGCAGCGGGGGGTGGGCATGGGCAGGCGGTGTCTGGCGGAAGCTGTGAGATTCGAACTCACGGATGGTTTCCCATCGCCGGTTTTCAAGACCGGTGCAATCGACCACTCTGCCAAGCTTCCGAGGCCGCGGATTCTACTCAGGCGGTCTGCAGCATCCCACGCTGCTCGATGAAGCGCACCACCTCGGCCAGGCCGTCGTTGGTCTTGAGGTTGGTCATCACGAAGGGCTTCAGCTCCCCGCGCGCGTTGGTGCGCATGCGGCGCGTGTCGGCATCCATCACCGCCAGGTCGGCACCCACGTGCGGCGCCAGGTCGGTCTTGTTGATCACGAACAGGTCGCTCTTGGTAATGCCCGGGCCGCCTTTGCGCGGAATTTTCTCGCCGGCGGCCACGTCGATCACGTAGATCGTGAGGTCCGACAGTTCGGGGCTGAAGGTGGCGGCCAGGTTGTCGCCGCCGCTTTCGACGAACACCACGTCGGCGTCGGGAAAGTCCTCCAGCATGCGGTCGATGGCTTCGAGGTTGATGGACGCGTCCTCGCGGATGGCGGTGTGCGGGCAGCCGCCCGTCTCCACGCCCATGATGCGCTCGGCCGGCAGCGCGCCGCTGACGGTCAGGAGGCGCTGGTCTTCCTTGGTGTAAATGTCGTTGGTGATGGCGACCAGGTCGTACTGCGCCCGCATCTGCTTGCACAGCATCTCCAGCAAGGTGGTCTTGCCCGAGCCGACCGGGCCGCCGATCCCCACGCGCAGTGGCGGCAGTTTTTTGGTCCGGTGGGCGATGTGGTGCAGTGCAGTCATGGTCTGTGGGTTCTCAGGAACGGAACAGTCGGGAGTATTGGGTTTCGTGCTGGGCCGACAGGATGGCCAGCATGGGCGAGAAGGCCTGGCGCCGGTCATCGTGCGTGGCCAGCGCCTGCTCGACGGCGGCCGGAATCGCCTGCGCCAGCCGCTGCAGCATGCGCTGGCCCGCGCTCTGGCCCAGCGGAACGGCCTTGACGGCGGCGGCCACCATGTTCTCGGCCCAGCCGAAGGCGAAGGCCAGGCAGGCCTCGCGCGGCGCGGCGCCGGCGCGGGCCGCCGCGAAGGCGAAGGCAACGGGGTAGCAGGGCGTGAGCCCGGCGAAGGCGGCCGCGGCATCGCCGTGCTGCAGCTTGAGCCACTCCAGCATGGAGCGGCCCATCTGCTCCGTCTGCAGCACGAACTCGGCAGACTCGCGCGTGCAGCGCAGCCAGGCGTCGAGTGCCTGCACGCGGCCATGGTCGCCGGCCTGCCAGGCGGCAACGGCCTCGGCCACCACGGCCAGGTCGCTGCGGGCCTGGCTCAGCTGCAGCTGCGCCAGCAGCCAGTCGCCAGCCTGCTGCTCGCCGTTGGCGAGCTGGGCGTCGACCGCAGCTTCCAAGGCTTCCGAATAGCTGAAGCCACCGACCGGCAGCGCCGGCGATGCCAGCCAGATCAGCCCCAGCAGGGTGGCGGAGGAGACGTTCAGCGAGTTCAGAGCCGGCCCAGCAGTTCGGTCTTCTTGGCCTGGAATTCGGTCTCGTCGAGCACGCCCTTGCTGCGCAGGTCGGCCAGCCGCTCGATCATGGCGAAGATCTCGTGGCTGTTGCCGTTGCCAGCGCCTGCAGCTGGATTCCGGGCCGGCGCCTGCGAGGGCATCGGAGCTGGAGGATAGCCTGCCGGCACCACCGGGTCCACGCCGTTGACCGAGACCACCGGCAGGCTGGCCACGTCGATGAGGCCGTACTGGCTGTTGAAGCTCAGCGAACCGCCGTAGGACTGCTGTTGCGAGAACCCGCCGATCTGGTGGTCCAGCGTGTCGTAGATGGTGACCGTGCCGTTGGCCTCGATGGCCAGGCGTCGCGCCTGCGCGAAATTGGCGTAGCGCACGCCGTTCTGCGACCCCGTGCTGTCCGGCCAGCGCAGCGTGGGTCCCCACCAGTCCGCCGGCGGCGGCACGAACAGACTGGCGCTGGCACTGTCGCCGGCATGGCTGTAGCTGCTGCCGCTGAATTGCTCCTGTCCGTTCTGGCTCTGCGATTGAAAGCTGCCACCGGGTAGCAGATCGGGCTGGCTGGCGAGGAGATTGGACAGATCGGAGCACAGCGCATCCACGCGCGACCTGAGTTGGTGGTTGAACAGGTCCGACACCATGGTCATGCCCCCGCGCATCCACTGCCCCGAGCCGCCGAACTCCGGGTGGTTGAATTGGGCCATGCTGCCGTGTCCGCGGACCAGGGCATCCAGCATGCTCAGCGCGGCATCCACGCTGATGCCGTGCCGCCGGGCGATGTCGTCGATGGCCTGCTGGCCGGTCGCTGAAAGTTGGTGCATGGGAACCTCGCTCTGCAGGGGAATGGGGCGGATTCTGGCAGTGGTCGGCGTCGGACCGGGGCCGCTATCGCTGTCGATTCTGGCCGTCGTGGTGGTGGGCGTGCGCGTGGCCGTGGCCGTGCCGATGCGCATCGCCATGGCCGTCGCCGTGGTCGTGGTCGTGGTCGTGACCAGGGCCATGGTGGGCGTGGGCATGGCCGTCCCGCCCGTGGCCGTCGTCATGCCCATGGTGGCCATGGCCATGCGCATGGCCTTGCGCGCCGTAGGCGCCGCCCTCGGGTTCGAACGCCTCAGCCACAGGCGTCACGATCAGGTGCATGGCGCGCAGCATGTCGGCCAGCACGTGGTCGGGCTCGATCTTGAGGTGGTCGGGCTTGAGCTCGATCGGCACATGGCGGTTGCCCAGATGGTAGGCCGCACGGATCAGGTCGAACGGCGTGCCGTGGGCCTTGCAATGGGTGATCTTGAGCACGTTCTGCGGTGCGGCCAGCACGCGGACCAGCGAGCCATCCTCGGACACCAGCACGTCGCCGCCGCGCACGACGGTGCCGCGGGGCAGGAACACGCCAAGCAGGCGGCCCTGCGAGTCGGTGGCGTCGAAGCGGCTCTTCTGGCGCACGTCCCAGTCGAGTTCAACCGTGGCGGCGCGTCGGAGCAGCACAGGCGCGAGTCCGGCGCCCTGGGGCATGAGTTTGCTGGTGGTGAGCATGGATGGCAAAGAAGGAGACATGGACACGCGCCGGCATGACGCACGGCGGCCGGCAGACGGCTGCCGCCATCGTAGACCTGCTTTGGATCGGCTGCCTCAGAACAGGAAATACCGCTGCGCCATCGGCAGCACCCTGGCCGGCTCGCAGGTCAGCAACTGCCCGTCGGCACGGACGGCATAGGTCTGCGGATCGATCTCCATCTTCGGCAGGTAGCCGTTGTGGATGAGGTGCTGCTTGCGCACACCGCGGATGTTCTTCACCGCGCTCAGGCTCTTGGCCAAACCGAAGCGCTCCTTGATACCCGCCGACAGGCCTGCCTGCGACACGAACGTCAGCGAGCCCCTGGCGACCGCGCCGCCATAGGCGCCGAACATGGGCCGGTAGTGCACGGGCTGCGGTGTGGGGATCGAGGCATTGGGATCGCCCATGGCCGCGAACGCGATGCTGCCGCCCTTCAGGATCAGCGCCGGCTTCACGCCGAAGAAGGCCGGCTTCCAGACCACGAGGTCGGCCCACTTGCCGACCTCGATGCTGCCGACCTCGTGGCTGATGCCGTGCGCGATCGCCGGGTTGATGGTGTACTTGGCCACGTAGCGTTTGGCGCGGAAGTTGTCGTTGCGCGCACTGTCCTCGGGCAGGGCGCCGCGCTGAACCTTCATCTTGTGCGCGGTCTGCCAGGTGCGCAGGATGACCTCGCCGACGCGGCCCATGGCCTGGCTGTCCGAGCTCATCATGCTGATCGCGCCCAGGTCGTGTAGCACGTCCTCGGCCGCGATGGTCTCCTTGCGGATGCGCGATTCGGCGAAGGCCAGGTCTTCGGCGATGCCGGCGTCCAGGTGGTGGCAGACCATCAGCATGTCCACGTGCTCGTCCAGCGTGTTCACGGTGTACGGCATGGTGGGGTTGGTGGAGGATGGCAGGAAGTTGTCCTCGCCCACCACGCGCAGGATGTCCGGCGCATGACCGCCACCAGCGCCTTCGGTGTGGAAGGCGCACAGGCCGCGGCCCTTGGTCGCGGCAATCGTGTTCTCGACGAAGCCGGATTCGTTCAGCGTGTCCGAGTGGATGGCCACCTGCGTGTCGGTGGCGTCGGCCACGTCCAGGCAGTTGCTGATCGCAGCCGGCGTCGTGCCCCAGTCCTCGTGCAGCTTCAGGCCGATCACGCCGGCGTCGATCTGCTCGTGCAACGCCGCCGGCAGGCTGGCGTTGCCCTTGCCCAGGAAGCCCAGGTTCATCGGAAAGGCATCGGCCGCCTGCAGCATGCGCTCGATGTTCCAGGGGCCGGGCGTGCAGGTGGTCGCGAAGGTGCCCGTGGCCGGCCCCGTGCCACCGCCCAGCATGGTGGTGACGCCCGAGGCCAGGGCTTCCTCGATCTGCTGCGGGCAGATGAAGTGGATGTGGCTGTCGATGCCGCCGGCCGTGACGATGTTGCCCTCGGCCGCGATGACCTCGGTGCCCGGACCGATCACGATGTCCACGCCGCCCTGCACGTCGGGGTTGCCGGCCTTGCCGATGGCCACGATGCGCCCACCCTTCAGGCCGATGTCGGCCTTCACGATGCCCCAGTGGTCCAGGATCAACGCGTTGGTCAGCACGCAGTCCACCGCCCCTTCGGCCCGCGCGCGCTGGCCCTGGGCCATGCCGTCGCGGATGGTTTTGCCGCCGCCGAACTTGACCTCCTCGCCGTAGCCGCCGGCGGCCAGGGTGTAGTCCTTCTCGACCTCGATCAGGAGGTCGGTGTCGGCCAGGCGCACACGGTCGCCGGTGGTGGGGCCGAAGATTTCCGCGTAGGCGCGGCGCGAGATGTTCGCCATGTCAGAAGCCCCTCCGCCGGGCCGCCCCAAGGAGGGGCTGCGCCCCCTTGGGGGGCAGTGAATACATGCAGTGATGAACGTGGGGGCTCATAGCTTTCCTTGGACCAGGCCGCGAAAGCCGTACACGGTGCGGTCGCCGGCGAAATCCACCAGTTCCACGGTGCGCTGCTGGCCCGGCTCGAAGCGCACGGCCGTGCCGGAGGCGATGTTCAGCCGCATGCCGCGCGCAGCAATGCGGTCGAAGTCGAGCGCGCCGTTGGTCTCGGC
>CAJYRH010000141.1 GCA_913776795.1 uncultured Pseudorhodoferax sp.
AGCGGCAAGAAGCCCGCGAGGATACCCAAAGATGACCCTGTCGACGGCCGCCGCGCCTCCGTTCAAGATCACCGTGCAGCCCAGCGGCCGGTCGTTCGAAGCCACCGAAGGCGAAGCCATCCTGGCCGCCGGCATCCGCCAGGGCATCGGCCTTCCTTATGGCTGCAAGGATGGCGCGTGCGGCTCATGCAAGTGCAAGATGCTGGAAGGCCGCGTCGCGCATGGCCCGCACCAGAGCAAGGCCCTGTCGGTCGAGGAAGAGGCGGCCGGGCTCATCCTCACTTGCTGCGGCGTACCGCTCACCGACGTGGTGCTCGAGTCGCGCCAGGTCACCGACGAGAGCGCCTTCCCCATCAAGCGCATGCCTGCGCGCGTTGCCAGCCTGGCCAAGGTTTCGCACGACGTGATGGTCATGCGACTGCAACTGCCAGCCAACGACGCCATGCGCTACCACGCCGGCCAGTACGTCGAGTTCCTGCTGCGCGACGGCGCGCGCCGCAGCTACTCGATGGCCAACGCGCCGCACACGGCGGGCGGCCAGCCCGGCGCCGTGCCGCCTGTGGGCCCCAGCGTGGAGCTGCACATCCGCCACATGCCCGGCGGCAAGTTCACCGACCACGTGTTTGGCGCCATGAAGGAAAAGGAGATCCTGCGCATCGAAGGCCCGTACGGCAGCTTCTTCCTGCGCGAGGATTCCAACAAGCCCATCGTGCTGCTGGCCTCGGGCACGGGCTTCGCGCCGATCAAGGCCGTCATCGAGCAGTTGCAGTTCAAGGCCATCACGCGACCGGCCACGGTCTACTGGGGCGGACGCCGCCCGGCCGACCTGTACATGGACGCCTGGCTGCGCGACAAACTGGCCGAGATGCCCACCCTGCGCTATGTGCCGGTGGTCTCCAACGCCCTGCCCGAAGACAACTGGACCGGCCGCACCGGCTTCGTTCACCGCGCCGTGCTGCAGGACCTGCCCGACCTGTCGGGCCACCAGGTCTACGCCTGCGGCGCGCCCATCGTGGTCGACTCGGCCCGGGACGACTACACCGCTCAGGCCGGCCTGCCGCCCGAGGAGTTCTTCGCCGACGCCTTCACCACCGAAGCCGACAAGGCCCAGCCATGAAGCGCATCGACACCCTGCGCCGCGCCGCGCTGCTGTCCGCCCTGGCTCTGGCGGCCCTACCTTCGGCAGCCCAGAACAAACCCATCCGGTTGATCGTTCCTTACGCGGCCGGCGGCCCGATCGATGTCACGGCCCGTGTGCTGGCCGAGCGCGTCAAGGACCAGCTGGGCACCGTCATCATCGAGAACAGGCCCGGCGCCGGCGGCAACATCGGCGCCGACGCCGTGGCCAAGGCCCCGCACGACGGCCTGACGATCGGCATCGCGGCCACGGCCACGCATGCCGTCAACCCCTGGCTGTACCGCAGGATGCCGTTCGATGCGGCGCGCGACTTTGCACCGATCACGCAGATGGTTCGCGTGCCCAACGTGCTCGTCATGAACGCCGACACGGCACAGCGCCTGAAGATTGCCACGGTGGCCGACCTCATCGCCTACGCCAAGGCCAACCCCGCCAAGCTCAACTACGGCTCGGGCGGCAACGGCAGTGCCGGCCACCTGGCCGGCGAGATGTTCAAGGCCCAGGCAGGCATCTTCGCTTTGCACATCCCCTACAACGGCGGCAACCCAGCGCAGCTGGCGCTGCAGTCGGGCCAGGTCGATTTCAATTTCGACAACCTGGCCACGGCCGCGCCCGGCATCCGCTCCGGCAAGCTCAAGGCGCTGGCCGTCACCACACTGCAGCGCTCACCCTCCCTGCCTGAGGCACCGCCCGTGGCCGACACGCTCAAGGGCTTCGCCATCGACACCTGGTGGGGCCTGGTCGCGCCCGCTGGCACGCCTGCCGACATCATTGCGCGGCTGAACCAGGCTTTCGTCGCGGCGCTGCAGTCCGATGAAACGCGCCTGCGCTTCGCCAACCTGCTGGCCGAGCCGGTGCCCAGCACTCCGGCCCAGTTCGGCAGCTTCATGCAGGCCGAGCTGGCCAAGTACCAGCAGCTCGTCAAGGCATCGGGCGCTCAGGTCGACTGACGGACGGACCCAGCGGGGGCTGGCCTGCCGGCCCGCTACCGTCCGACAGCGCCGACCCGATCCAGCATCCACCCTGAAATCAGGGTCTGCGCATCCCGCGCAGCCACGCACCCGGGAGAGCGCCATGGGCACCCTGTTGGCCATTGCCATCGTCGCCAGCGTTTGCTGGTTCTGCCGGCCTGTGCCGTGAGCAGCGGCGCCGCAGCAGAAAAAGGGCTGCCCGAGGGCAGCCCAATCGATGCATCCGCTTCCCAGAAAGCACCTTGTCGGGATGCACCGAACCACGATATTGCGACCCCGCTGGCACCGGATGTGTAGGAGTGCGGCGTCTCGGCGGGAGAGTCAAGCGCTTGGGCTTCGCCCACGATCCCGAAGACGGTTTCCAAATCCAATACAGCCGTGGAACGCTGTGGCGCCGAGGCGGCCGCGCTGCCAGGGGCGCCGTCGGGCAGCGTGGCCCTACTGACGATCAGGTCCTGCGCATCTGCCTCGTTGTCGGCCAGTGGCGGGGCCAGCCGCTGCTCCAGGGCCCGGGTTCGGGCA
>CAJYRH010000142.1 GCA_913776795.1 uncultured Pseudorhodoferax sp.
CTTGTCGATGCCGAAGCCCACGATGGTCAGTTGCCGAGGCACCGCGATGCCCAGGCGCTGGCGAGCCAGCGGCGCGCCCGAGAACAGCGACGCGCCCGAGAACAGCAGCGCGCCCGAGAACAGCAGCTCGCTCGGGAGCAGCAGCACGTCGCTGTCCGGATGGCGCGCACACAGTGGACCAGCGGCACGCGGAGGCCGCCCATGGCGCAGGCCAGGTCGTCGATGAACACGAGGCGCGCGGCGGCTGGCCCGCGTCGTGTGGCGCCATGCCGGGCAGGTAGCCGTCCAGCCGCTCTCGCCCGCTCGTCGCGGGGCTGCGTCGCGCCCACGAACGTATGCGCGGCAATGGCCACGCCCGGGCGGCCGGCCTGTCGGTGGGCCGCGCATCTGGCCATGCTGCAGCAGGCACCAATGGCACCGATGCGGAAGTCACCGCAGCGGATCGGCCGTCGGGCAGAAAGCCCTCGTGGGCCGGGGCGCCGGCCTCGTGATGGCGGCTCGTGGCTTGTCTCCTTCCGGTGACAGGGTGTTTTGCCTCGGAGGAAGCACAAGGACGCGAGTCGGCCGACCAGGCCAAGGCAGTGCACGGGCTCAAGTTGATGCGCTCAGGCGCCGAAACCCTCGGCGAAGGCCTGGCGCAGGTAGGCCACGAACGCCTCGACCGCGCGCGGTACGTAGGGCGCGTAGGGACGGATCGCGTAGAGCGTCTCGCTGAACTGGCCTTCGACTTTCCACGCGGGCAGCACCTGCTGCAGCTGGCCGCTGCGCAGCGCGGCCTGGGCGCTGAAGTCGGGCACCAGCGCAATGCCCAGGCCGGCCAGCGCAGCGTCGCGCAGCGCCTCGCTGTTGTTGGCCGAAAAGGCACCCGCCACCGGCACGACGACGCGCTCTCCGCCGCGCAGCAGCGTCCAGCCCGCCACCTGGCCGGCACGCGGATAGTGCAGGCAGTCGTGCATCCTCAGCGCGTCCGGGTCGGCCGGCGCGCCGCGCCGGCGCAGGTAGGCGCGGCTGGCCACCAGCAGCGAACGCGTGGGCGCCAGCAGCCAGGCCACATGCGTCTCGGGCGGCGCGGCCGTGTGGCGCACGGCCAGGTCGAAGCCCTCCACCGCGAGCGGGCGCAGGCCGTCGGACAGGTCCAGTTCCAGCCGCACCTGCGGGTGCGCACGCAGGAACTCGGGCAGGCGCGGCACCAGCTGCTGGCGCGCGAAAGCCACGGGCGCCGTCACGCGCAGCAGGCCCTGCGGCGCGTCGGCCAGGTCGCGCACGGCCGCAAAGCTCTGCTGGATGTGCGCGAAGGCGCTGCGCGTGCCGTCGGCCAGGCGCTGGCCGGCCTCGGTCAGCCGCACACTGCGCGTGGTGCGCTGCACCAACGGCACGCCGGCGGCACGCTCGAGCTCGGCGATGCGCTGGCTCATGGCGGCCTTGCTGATGGACAGGCGCGCCGCGGCAGCCGTAAAGCTGCCGTGCTCGCCGAGCACCGCGAGCGCATGCAGCGTGCTCCAGAGCTGGTCGGTTTTTTCGGAGGACATGGCAGGTATTGTTCACCGGGGCAAACAATCAGTTCAGCCCGGCTGCCTGTACAGGGCCGGCGGCGCTTCCTAGACTTGCGGCCTCTCTTCCTTTTCAACGAGACATTCCATGAAGCGCGACTTGCCCGCCACCCCTGCCTACACCGACAGCGCCGAAGTGGCGCATTTCATCGCCGGCCAGCCCGTCCAGGGCGTAGGCGAGCGTACCCAGGCCGTGTTCAACCCTGCCCTGGGAACGGAAGCCCGCCGCCTGCGCCTGGCCGCCAAGCCGGACGTGGACGCGGCCGTGGCGGCCGCGCAGGCCGCCTTTCCCGCCTGGGCCGAGACGCCGCCGATCCGCCGCGCCCGCGTGCTGCTCAAGTTCCTGGAACTCGTGAATGCACGCAAGGACGAACTGGCCGCGATGATCACGGCCGAGCATGGCAAGGTGTTCACCGATGCGCAGGGCGAGGTCTCGCGCGGCATCGACATCATCGAGTTCGCCTGCGGCGTGCCGCAACTGCTCAAGGGCGACTTCACCGACCAGGTCTCCACCGGCATCGACAACTGGACGCTGCGTCAGCCGCTGGGTGTGGTCGCCGGCATCACGCCCTTCAACTTCCCGGTGATGGTGCCGATGTGGATGTTCCCGGTCGCCATCGCCACCGGCAATACCTTCGTCCTGAAGCCCAGCGAACGCGATCCCTCGCCTTCGCTCTTGATTGCCAGGCTGCTCAAGGAAGCCGGCCTGCCCGATGGCGTGTTCAACGTCGTGCAAGGCGACAAGCTGGCCGTGGACGCGTTGCTCGAGCACCCGGACGTGAAGGCCATCAGCTTCGTCGGCTCCACGCCGATCGCGCAATACATCTACGAGACCGGCGCCCGGCACGGCAAGCGCGTGCAGGCCCTGGGCGGCGCCAAGAACCACATGGTGGTGATGCCTGACGCCGACATCGATCAGGCCGTGGACGCACTGGTCGGCGCCGGTTACGGCTCGGCCGGCGAGCGCTGCATGGCGATCTCGGTCGCGGTGTTGGTCGGCGACGCGGCCGACAAGCTGATCCCCAAGCTGGCCGAGCGCGCCAAGACCCTGGTCGTGAAGAACGGCATGGAACTGGACGCCGAGATGGGCCCCATCGTGACCCGGCAGGCACTGGAGCGCATCGAGGGCTACATCGCCACCGGCGTCGAGGAGGGCGCCGAGCTGTTGGTGGACGGCCGCAACTTCCAGGTGGCTGGCCACGAGCAGGGCTTCTTCACAGGCGGCACTTTGTTCGACAAGGTCACGCCGGAGATGAAGATCTACAAGGAAGAGATCTTCGGACCGGTACTGGCATGCGTGCGCGTGCCCGATTTCGCGGCCGCCGTGGAGCTCATCAACAAGCACGAGTTCGGCAACGGCACGGCCTGCTTCACGCGCGACGGCAACGTGGCCCGCGAATTCGCGCGTCGCATCCAGGTCGGCATGGTCGGCATCAACGTGCCGATCCCCGTCCCCATGGCTTGGCACGGCTTCGGTGGCTGGAAGAAGAGCCTGTTCGGAGACATGCATGCCTACGGCGAAGAAGGCGTGCGCTTCTACACGAAGCAAAAGTCCATCATGCAGCGCTGGCCGGAAAGCATCGGCAAGGGTGCTGAGTTCGTGATGCCGACGGCCAAATAAGCCACTGCATTCAGAACGTCAAAAGGCCGGCGAGTGATCTCGCCGGCCTTTTTTATTACGCTATTACACCCCTACGAATCAACCGCCCAAATAAAAACGCCCCGACCTCTTTGGAGGTTGGGGCGTTTTGGCTGTAGGAGCCTGACGATGACCTACTTTCACACGGGAGTCCGCACTATCATCGGCGCAAAGTCGTTTCACTGTCCTGTTCGG
>CAJYRH010000143.1 GCA_913776795.1 uncultured Pseudorhodoferax sp.
GAATACCCGCTCTGGTACGGTCCGTTCCAGCTCGCGCTGGGGCTATGCCTCGGCCTGCTGTGGCGCGACGATCCGGCCGCACCGCCTGCGCCTGCCGCCATGCGCCACGCGCCCACGCTGCTGGCCGTGCTGTCGCTGGCCCTGGTCGCCTACGCCGCCTGGGACTACCGCCGCATCAGCCAGGTCTACCTGTCGCCGGACCAACGCGCGGCCGCCTACCGCGACGACACGCTGGCCAAGGCGCAGCAGAGCTGGCTCTACCAGCGCCAGGTGCGTTTTGCGGCGCTCAGCGTGGCCGAGGTGACGCCGGACAACGCGGCCTTCATGCATGCGCTGGCGACCGAGCTGCTGCACTTCTCACCCGAGCCGCGCGTGATCGAGAAGCTGCTGGACAGCGCCCGGCTGCTGGGCCTGGACGACGAGGTGCAGTTCCACCGCCTGCGCTTCGCGGCAGCGTTCCCGCAGGCGTACGCGCGCTGGCTGGCGGCTCAGCCCGCCGATACGCCGGCCGAATAGTCGCCCGACTTGCCGCCGCGCTTTTCTAGCAGCCGCACGCCCGTCATGACCATGCCGCGGTCGGCCGCCTTGCACATGTCGTAGATGGTCAGCAGGCCGACCTGCACGGCGGTCAGTGCCTCCATCTCCACGCCCGTGGGCCCGATGGTCTCGGCCGTCACGGTGCAATCGACCCAGGCCGCGGCATCGCTCTCGCCGGGCAGCGCGAATTCGACGGCCACGCGCGTGAGCGCCAGCGGGTGGCACAGCGGGATCAGCTCGCTGGTCTTCTTGGCCGCCTGGATCGCGGCGATGCGCGCGATGCCCAGCACATCGCCCTTCTTCGCGCTGCCTTGGCGGATCAGCGCCAGCGTCGTGGGCTGCATGGCGATGCGGCCGGTGGCAACGGCCACGCGGCGCGTGGCGGGCTTGTCGGCCACGTCCACCATGTGGGCCTGGCCGTGGGTGTCGAAATGTGTCAGCGTGCGCATGGGCGGAGGAGTCGAGGGCGCTGCGCCGCGGAACTGAACCCGGCGCCGGATCGCGCATCATAGAGGGCATGGTTTCCACATTCCTGCGCGGCGCGCAGCGCCTGGTCTGCCTGGCGTTGGCCTGCTCCATGACCCTGGCCACGGGCCAGGGCCTGCCCAGCCTGGGCGACGGCAGTTCGATGACGACGGCGGCCGAGCGCCGGCTGGGCGAGCGCATCGCGCGCGAGCTTTACCGAGACCCCGACTACATCGACGACGCCGTGCTCGAAGACTACGTGCAGAGCATCTGGCAGCCGCTGCTGGCGGCGGCCAAGCAGCGCGGCGAACTGACGGCCGAGCTGGACGAGCGCTACGCCTGGGAAATCCTGATGGGCCGCGACCGCACCATCAACGCGTTCGCACTGCCGGGGGGCTACCTGGGGCTGCACCTCGGGCTGATCGGTGCCGTGAGCTCGCGCGACGAACTGGCATCGGTGCTGGCGCACGAATTGAGCCACGTCACCCAGCGCCACATCTCGCGGCTGATGGACCAGTCCTCGCGCATCACGCCCTGGGCCATCGGCGCGATGATCCTGGGCGCACTGGCTGTCAGCAGGAGCCCGGACGCAGCCGGCGCGGTGATCATGGGCGCCCAGGGCGCGGCGGTGCAAAGCCAGCTGAACTTCTCGCGCGACATGGAGCGCGAGGCCGACCGCATCGGCTATGGCGTGGCCACGCAGGCCGGCTTCGATCCGGCCGGCTTCGTGAGCATGTTCGACAAGCTGCAGCAGGCCAGCAAGCTCAACGACAACGGCGCCTTCCCCTACCTGCGCAGCCACCCGCTGACCACCGAGCGGATGGCCGACATGCAGGCGCGCCAGGCCCTGCTGGAGCGCCGGCCGGCGGCCACGCAGCCCGACCTCGTGCACGCCATGATGGCAGCACGCGCGCGCGTGCTGTCCAACCCCGGCCCGGACCGGCTGCGTTCCTGGATCGGCGAGGCCGGCGCGCTGGGCGATGTGCCTGCCACCCAGGCGGTGCCGGTGCTGTACGCGGGGGCGCTGTCGGCCAGCCGGCTGCGCGACGATGCCGTGGCGCGCAGCTTGGTAAGCCGCCTGCGCATGGCAGTGCAGTCCGACCCCAAGGCACTGCGCCAGGCGGCGTTGCTGGATGCCGAATTGCGCGCCGGGGCCGGCGATGCTGCCGGTGCGCTGGCGGTGCTGGCCGCCATCCCGGCGGACCTGGCCGGGCGGCCCGAGGTACTGCTGGCCGCACCGCTGCAGATCCGCAGCGGCCGCGCGGCCGAGGTGGCGCAGCGCCTGCAGGCCCGGGTGGCGCTGGACCCACGCGACGCCGCCGCCTGGCAGCAATTGGCCAGTGCCTACGAACAGCAGGGGCAGACGCTGCGCGCCATCCGGGCCGAGGCCGAGCAGCAGGTGGCGCGGCTGGATTACTCCGGCGCGCTCGACCGTTTCAGGGCGGCGCAGAACTATGCGCGCGGGCCGCGCCAGGGCAATGCGCCGGGCGACCACATCGAAGCCTCCATCATCGACACGCGCGCGCGCCAGATCGAGGCCATCGTCAAGGAGCAGGAGAAGGAGCGCCAGGCCGAGCGATGACGGCCGGGCGCCGGTGTGCGGCCTACTCCGCGAGCACCAGCATGAGGCCGAACAGGCCAGCGACCGCGCCCGGCAACGACCAGGGCGGCTGCTTCTGCTCCGCCGCCGGGGCCTGCGGCGGCGCCACCACCGGTGCCATGTCGTGGCCGAGCTTGGGCCGGCGCGCATCCAGCAGGTGCTGGGTGCGGTGTTCCGCGGCCAGTTGGGTCTGCAGCTCCGTCAGTGGCCCCTTGGCCAGCACTTCAGTGATGCGGTGGCCGCGCTGGCGCAGCCAGGGCGAGACCTCGTTGAACAGCTTGTCGGACCACTTGGCGCGCCAGTTCTCGCGCGCGCTGTGGCTCACCCACTTGCTGATGCGGTGGGTCATGCGCGGCGCGCAGGCCACCAGCACCCAGTGGACAGGCGGCAGCGGCGTGTCGGTCGCGCCGGCGTCGAGCACGCTGGCCAGCTGCTGGCGGGCGTAAGCGGCATCGTCGATGTACACAATGACCGTCTCCATGGGATCTCCTGTCCTGGTCGGCGGATGTCGATGGACACCGGGCTGCCGCCGCAGCCCGTTGCCGGCGCCTTCAGGCCCTGGCCACCCGGTGCCGGCCGGCCTCGCGCCATTCTTCGCTCCCGCCCAGTGCTCTGCGTCCGCAGGACGACAGCTGCTCCGAGTACCGGCGGTGCCGGCGTGCCCGGCAAGTCCGTGGCAAGCACTGGATCGCGACGGTCATTGCCGCGGCGGGACGTCGGCACCCGGGCTCACTCTTTGGAAGTCATGAGGAACCGTTCGGCCTGCTTGCGCACCACGCTGCCTTCAGACGCGACCGGCACGCGGAGCGACAGGCCCATCACGGCCACGACCGCACCGCCATGCGCCGCGGTGCCAGGCGCCGGAAATTAGAGCACCGGCGGCAGCATTTGCTTGCAAGTCCCCGTGCACCGCAGGGAGCTTGACGGGATGGCGGAAAGGCCACTGGCCGTGCGCGGTTCGAACCGGCGCGCGCGGCGCTATGATCCGCGCCCCTATGGCCGGCATCCACATCACCGACATCGAAGCGGCCATCAACTTCTGGCGCGAGCGCACACCCTCGCCCGATGGCGTGACCCTCGGCCCGGAGCTGCGCGCACTGGCCGAGGTCTACGCGTTGATGGTGTACTACCACGAGGACGAGGCCGACGAGACCTCGATGCCGGCCAGGGCCAGGCAGGCTTGGCTGGACTGGTACGCCACGCAGCCCGACACTCCCTGCATCGCCATCTGCTCGACGAGCCAGGGCGACGACGAGTGCAAGGGCTGTGGCCGCAGCTTCGAGGAGGTGCAGTTGTGGCCCGAGATGACGCCGGCCGAGAAGCGGGCCACCTGGCGCCGCATCACGCTGCACGGCCAGGCCTGGCGCTTCAACCGCTACGCCGAGCGGGCGACCGGGAAGACAGTCGATGCCGGCAAACCGGACGCGCCCGCCTGATCAGGGCATCCAGCGTTCGCAGTTCAGTTCCAGGGTCTCGCTGGCGTTGGACAGCAGCAGTTGCCCATCCTGCACGGTCGCCTGCAACTGCATGCTGCGTTCGGCCATTGCGGCCAGGGCCTGGCTCGTGGCCGTGGGAATGCGCCAGACCGTGAGCTTGTCCTGGCGCGCAAGCTTGGTGCGGACGCCTTGCCACCAGATCTCCGCCGAGCTCTGGTACGCGTAGACCGCCACTGCGTCGGACTTGCCACAGGCCTTGGCCAGTGCCCGTTCCTCGGGCAGGCCGACCTCGATCCAGAGGCGGGCCTGGCCCGTGAAGTCGCGCAGGATCACGTCCGGATCGTCGGGGTCGGACAGGCCGGCGCCGAATGCGAGCGTGCCGTCTCCGCCGCAAACCGTCTGCAGCGCGTGCGCGTTCAGCGCCAACGCGGCCAGCCGCACCATCATGCGTTCGTCGGTCTCGCTCGGGTGACGGGCCAGCGTGAAGGCATGGTCGGCGTAGTAGTTGTGGTCGATGTCGGCGATCGACAGCGCGGCCTTGAAGACCGTGGACTTGAGGGCCATCAGCGCACGATCCGCCGCAGGGATGCCGCAAGGCGGACCGATCCAGTCGGAAGGGCGCGATGGCACGCAGCGCGCAGCATGGGGGCCATCACACGCGCCTGGCCAGCTCGGCGGCCTTGCCGATGTAACTGCCGGGCGTCATGGCCAGCAGCCGGTCCTTTTCTGCCTGCGGGATCTGCAGCGAGCGGATCAGCCCATGCAGGTCGGCCGCCTGCACGGTCTTGCCGCGCGTGACTTCCTTGAGCTTCTCGTAGGCGCCTTGCACGCCAAAGCGGCGCATGACGGTCTGGATCGGCTCGGCCAGCACTTCCCAGGCGGCGTCCAGGTCTGCGTCCAGGGCCTCGCGGTTCAGTTCCAGCTTGTTCAGGCCGGTCAGCAGCGACTGGTAGGCCAGCGAGGCATAGCCCAGCGCCACGCCCATGTTGCGTAGCACGGTGGAGTCGGTCAGGTCGCGCTGCCAGCGGCTCACGGGCAGCTTCTCGGACAGGTGGCGCAACAGCGCGTTGGCCAGGCCCAGGTTGCCCTCGGCATTCTCAAAATCGATCGGGTTGACCTTGTGCGGCATGGTCGACGAGCCGATCTCGCCTGCCTTCAGGCGCTGCTTGAAATAGCCCAGGCTGATGTAGCCCCAGACGTCGCGCGACCAGTCCACCAGGATGGTGTTGGCGCGCGCCACGGCGTCGAACAGCTCGGCCATGTAGTCGTGCGGCTCGATCTGGATGCTGTAGGGCTGGAAGCTCACGCCCAGGCCCAGCGGCTCGGGGGTCTCGACCACGCGGCGGCTGAAGGCTTCCCAGTCGAAGTCGGGCCAGGCCGACAGGTGGGCGTTGTAGTTGCCTACGGCGCCGTTCATCTTGGCCAGCAGCTGCACGCCGGCGATGTGCGCGCGCGCCTTCTCTAGCCGGTGCAGCACGTTGGCCACTTCCTTGCCCACGGTCGTCGGGCTGGCGGTCTGGCCGTGGGTGCGCGACAGCATGGGGACGTCTGCGAACGCCTGGGCCATCTCGCGCAGCTTGGCCAGGATGGCGTCCAGCGCGGGCAGCAGCACGGTGTCGCGCGCGGCCTTGAGCTGCAGTGCGTGGCTGGTGTTGTTGATGTCCTCGCTGGTGCAGGCGAAGTGCACGAACTCGGCTGCGGCCAGCAGTTCAGGCCGTGCCTCGAACTTGGACTTGATCCAGTATTCGACGGCCTTCACGTCGTGGTTGGTGGTCTTCTCGATGTCCTTGATGGCCCGGGCATCGGCCTCGCTGAAGTTCTTGACCAGGCCCAGCAGGTAGGTGCGCGCGCCAGGCGTCAGCGGCTTGAATTCGGCGAAGCCGGCGTCGCTGAGCGCGATGAACCAGGCGATCTCGACCTGCACACGCCGGTGCATGAAGCCCTGTTCGCTCATCAAGGGGCGCAGCGGCGCAAGTTTGGCGGCATAGCGGCCGTCCAGTGGGGAAAGGGCGGAGATCGTCGACAGGCTCATGGCACGAATTGTAGGTTGCGCGCCACGCCCGGCCCGGGCCGCCCGCCTAGAATCCGCCAGCCTGGGAGGTGCCCAGGCCGGCCCCTTACCCATGACCATGAAACTGATCGGTTCCCTCGCCAGCCCCTACGTACGCAAGGTGCGCATCGTCATGGCGGAGAAAAAGCTGGACTACCAGTTCGTGGACGAGGATGTGTGGTCTGCCGACACCGTCATCGCGCGTTCCAACCCGCTTGGCAAGGTGCCCTGCCTGGTCATGGAGGGCGGCGAGGCGGTGTTCGATTCGCGTGTGATCGTCGAATACCTGGATACCTTGTCGCCAGTCGGCAAGCTGATCCCCAGCCAGGGCCGCGAACGCGCCGAGGTCAAGACCTGGGAAGCGCTGGCCGATGGCGTGATGGACGCCGGCGTGCTGGCCCGCCTGGAAGCCGGCTGGGCGCTGCGCGGCGAGGGCGAACGCAGCCAGGCCTGGATCGACCGCCAGCTCGGCAAGGTCCATGCCGGGCTCAAGGCCATCAGCCAGGGGCTGGGCGACAAGCCCTACTGCAGCGGCATCCACCTGAGCTTGTCGGACATTGCCGTCGGCTGCGCTTTGGGCTGGCTGGAATTCCGCTTTCCCGACATCGCCTGGCGCAACAACCATCCCAATCTGGCGCGACTGCAGGACAAGCTCATGCAGCGCGCGAGCTTCGCGGACACCAAGCCCCGCTGAAGCGCCTGGGCGGTCCAGAACAGGGCCCGCGGGGCCCTGCCGTCGTTGGCGGTGTATGAAAGGCTGCGAAGCGCCCCGGAGCGAACGAGGGGGAGGGAGGAGGAGGAGAACCACTCCAGGATTGCTTCCTGCGCAGGGCGCGAGGGAAGGCTTCGCAGCGAAAACGGTCGTCGGTGGAGGCTTTCCACCTGTCACGCCATCATGGATGCGGCTTGCGGGGCGGAAGTTCCCACGAAGGGGCGCATGGCGCGTAAAAAAATGTTGGGCCGGCTGCGGCCTTAACGCGTTCCTGGTAATTGTCGCGATCTGAGCCGAACTGCCTACAATCCGCGCCTGTGATGAAGACCGCCATGCTGTACCCGGAACTGTTCAAACAACTCGAGGCCGTGCGCTGGAACATGGAGAGGGACATCCCCTGGGACCAGTTCGACGCCTCCAAGCTCACCGATGAGCAGGCCCAGACCATCAAGATGAACGCCATCACCGAGTGGTCGGCGCTTCCGGCCACCGAGATGTTCCTGCGCGACAACCAGGGCGACAGCGATTTCTCGGCCTTCATGTCGGTCTGGTTCTTCGAAGAGCAGAAGCACTCGCTGGTGCTCATGGAATACCTGCGGCGCTTCAGGCCCGAGTTGGCGCCCACCGAGGACGAGCTGCACGAGGTGCGCTTCGCGTTCGATCCCGCGCCTGCGCTCGAGACGCTGATGCTGCATTTCTGTGGCGAGATCCGTCTGAACCATTGGTACCGGCGCGCCAGCGAATGGCACACCGAGCCCGTCATCAAGAAGATCTACGACACGCTCAGCAAGGACGAGGCTCGCCACGGCGGCGCCTACCTGCGCTACATGAAGCGCGCCATCCAGAACATGGGCAACGAAGCGCGCGCGGCCTTCACCAAGGTCGGCGTACTGATGGCCAGCGCGCGGCGCACGGCCCAGGCCCTGCACCCCACCAACCTGCACGTGAACCAGAGCCTGTTCCCGCGCGACACGGTGCAGTCGCGCCTGCCCAACCCCGAGTGGCTGGAGCACTGGCTGGACCAGCAGATCAAGTTCGACGCCGCCTGGGAAGGCAAGGTCGTCGACCGCATCCTGCACAACCTGAGCCTGCTGATGGACCGCAGCTTCAAGACCGTGCAGGAACTGAACCGCTACCGCAAGGAAATCACGCGCGAGCAGGCAGCAGCGGGTGCCGTTCCCGGCGCCGCCTGAGCGGGTTCACACCAGGGTCAGCAACCGCTCCAGCGGCACCTGCACCTTCACCTCGCGCTGCGGCACGCTGGCCGCGATCTTGTACTGCGGCAAGGCGGTGTCGCGCAGCATCAGCGTGCCGGTCGGCAGCCCGTCGCGGTTGGCCAGCACCGCCACCCGCGGCGTGCTGGTGTTCTTGCCGCGCTGGATGACCACCGCGAGCTCGTGGTTGACCAGCCGAACGTACAGGCCCGGCGAGTACACGCCCACGGCCTTGATCAGCGCGGCGCCGGCCTCGTCGACCTGCTGCGCCTCGTCGAAATAGCAACCCTGCATGGCCGCCGAGGTCGACATGGGCGTGCGCGAGACGCGTGGCGCCAGCCGGCTCGTGAACATGTCGGCGCGCTGGATCAGGCGCGCCAGCCGCAGCGGCACCGTCTTGTTCGCCAGAGGCCCCGGTGCGCGGTCGTGGTGGTGGCGCACGGCCAGCAGCCAGTTCTCGTCGGCCACGCCGAGCGCCAGCAGTTGCGCGAAGCTGCGTTGCGCGTGCAGTTCGATGGCCTCGATCTGGGCGACCGTCAGCGCGTCGGCCTGCTGGGCCAGCTGGTCCTGCAGTGACGTCATGCTGATGTTCATGGTCAGCGCGGCCTTGCCCAGCGCCTCGTCGAGCGTGTCGGGCCATTGCAGCACCTCGCGCGCGGCCAGGCTGCACACCACGTAGACCACCATCGCGTGGGTGGCGCTGTACATGCGCGTCTCGGTGGCCGCCAGGTGGTTCAGTGCGAGCAGCGTGGCATCCGGGTGGTGTTGCAGCGCTTCGCGCAATTCGAGGTAGAGCCGGTCGAGCCGGCCCAGAAAATCCTCGCCCTGCGCATCGCGCAGCAGCCCATTGGCGCGCGACTGCAGCGCCACCCAGTCGGGCCGGTCGGGCTTCTCGGGCCGCACGTTGCTGGAGAACAGGTCGCCGGGCGCGATCTTGACGTTCTGGATCTCGCCCAGCGGGCGCTCGGAGCGCACCATGTCGTGCAGCTTGCCCATGTAGGCGCGCTGGCGGTCGTCGCTGGCGTCCATGTCGATGCACACGGTGATGCCGCGCGCCGTCCACTGCATGAACTCGCCGCGGGACTGGACCACGTAGCCCTTGTGCGCCAGCAGCACGCCGCGTTCGGTGCGCAGCTCGAAGGGCAGGGGCTGGCCCAGCTTGATCGAGTTGATGTTGACTTCGACGAGGTTCATGTCCGCCCGATTATGGGATCCCGGGCACGGGTGACACCGTCGAAATGCGGGCCGATGGCGCGCCAATTCCCGCTGCTAGCATCGCCGCCCATGACCGCCTTCGCCCCACCCGCCTTCCTGGACAAGATCTGCGCCCGCGGCGAGGCGCCCGCGCGCCTGGGGGCGCTGCCGCGCCCGTGGGTGTTCACCAACGGGGTGTTCGACATCCTGCACCGCGGGCATGTGAGCTACCTCGCGCAGGCGCGGGCGCAGGGCGGCAGCCTGGTGCTGGGACTCAACAGCGACGCCTCGGCGCGGCGCCTGGGCAAGGGCCCCGACCGGCCGCTCAACGCCGAGGCCGACCGCGCCGTGATGCTGGCCGCACTGGCCTCGGTGGACCTGGTCACCTGGTTCGACGAGGACACGCCGCAATCGCTGATCGCCGAGCTGCGGCCCGACCTCATCGTCAAGGGCGGCGACTACGACATGGACAAGCTGCCCGAGACCGCGCTGGTGCGCAGCTGGGGGGGCGATGCGCTGGCCATTCCGTTTGTCGACGGCTACTCGACCACGTCCCTGGTCGCACGCATCCGCGACAGGCCGTAGGCCGCCAGCGCGCACAGCAGCCCGGCCAGCGCGCCCGTGAGGTGTGCGCCCGTGGCCACGGCAAAGCCCCATTCGGGCTCGAAGACCAGCGGCCGGCTCCAGGCGCCTTCGGCCAGCAGCTTGGCCGCCAGGCCCGCGCCCAGCAGGCCGGCCCAGACCTGGTGTCCGCGCGTGAAGGCGCAGTGCACCACGAGCACGGCCACGGCCCCGTGCAGCGCGCCGGACAGTCCGGCATAGCGCCCGATCTGCGGAAACAGCAGCAGCCCGAGCGTGGACAGGGGCCAGGCCGCGAACAAGGCCCAGGCCATGGCGCGCGGCACCTGCAGGGCCAGCCCCAGCACCGCCACCGCACCGAGGGCGAGCAGGTTGGCCAGGCCGTGCGCGGCGGAGCGGTGCACGAGCGCTGCGGTCCACCAGCTCATCGCGTCGTCCGCGAAGTCGGGCCACCATTCCCATTCGATCGGGTTGCCCAGCCACCACGCCACCATGCTGCCCACGCCCAGCAGCAGGCACAGCGCGACCCAGGACCAGTCGTTGTTGTGGTTCACATGTTCAGTGTGGCACGGGCGAGGCGTCGGCCGCTGGCTGGCGCCGCAGCCGGCGCACGCGGCCCAGCACCCATTGCTCGAAATCGTCCACGTAGGTGAACACGGCCGGCACCACCAGCAGGCTCAGCACCGTGGACGTGATGAGCCCGCCGATCACGGCCGTGGCCATGGGCGAGCGGAAGCTCGCGTCCGCAGCGCCCCAGCCGATCGCAATGGGCAGCATGCCCGCACCCATGGCCAGCGTGGTCATGATGATGGGCCGGGCGCGCTTGTGGCACGCATCCAGCAGCGCCTCCCAGCGGTCCATGCCGCGTTCGCGCCGCGCCACGATGGCGTACTCCACCAGCAGGATGGAGTTCTTGGTCGCGATGCCCATCAGCATGATGAGCCCGATCAGCGAGGGCATGGAGAAGCTCTTGTCGGCGATCAGCAGCCCCACGAACGCGCCGCCCAGCGACAGCGGCAGCGCGGCCAGGATGGTCACGGGCTGCAGGAAGTCCTTGAACAGCAACACCAGCACGATGTAGATGCAGACCACGCCCGTCAGCATCGCCAGGCCGAAGCCGGTGAACAGCTCGCCCATGGCCTCGGCGTCGCCCACGTCGATGATGCGCACGCTGGCCGGCAGGTTCTTCACGGCCGGCAACTGGCGCACCGCCTCGGTCACGTCGTTGAGGCCGCGCGTGGACAGCTCGATCTCGTAGTTCATGTTGCGCGCGCGGTCGTAGCGGCTGATCACGGCCGGGCCGCCGGCCAGCTCCAGCGTGGCCACCTCGCCCAGGCGCACCGGCCCGTGCGCGCCGGGCACCGACAGGCTCTCCAGCAGCCCCAGGTCCTGCCGTGCGTCGTCGCGCAGCTTGACCATGATGGGCACCTGTCGCTCTGGCAGGTTCAGCTTGGCGAGCTGGTTGTCGTAGTCGCCCATGGTCGCCACGCGCAGCGTGTCGGCGATGGCCGCGCTGGTCACGCCCAGGTCTGCCGCGCGGGCGAAGTCGGGCCGCACCACGATCTCTGGCCGCACCAGGCTGGCCAGCGAGGTCACGTTGCCGATGCCGGGGATGGTGCGCAGCTCGCGTTCCACGTCGGTGGCGGCCTGGCGCAGTGCCACCGGATCCTGGCTGGACAGTGCCAGCACGTACTTGTCGTTCGAGCCGCCCAGGCCCACGCCCGTGCGCACGCCAGGCAGGTCGGCCAGCGCCTCGCGGATCCGCTGCTCGATCACCTGCTTCCTGGGCCGCGTTCCGCGTGGCGACAGCTGCAGCGTGAGCGTGGCCTTGCGCGCTTCGACGAAGTTGCCCGAGAAGGGGTCGGCTCCCGCGCTGCCCGCGCCGATGGCGGTGTAGATGTCGCCGACGTGGTCGACCTTGAGCAGCCGCTGGCGCACCTGCTCGGCCATCGCCATGGTCTGTTCCAGCCTGGCCCCGGGCGGCAGTTCCACGCGCACCTGGGTCTGGGTGTTGTCGTCGGGCGGAATGAAGCCCGAGGGCAGCAGCGGGATCAGCGCGATCGAGCCGAAGAAGAACAGCGTGGCGCCCACCATGGTCAGCACGCGGTGGCGCAGGCAGGCCTGGGCAGCGCGCATGTACCACGACAGCCAGCCCGGTTCCTTCTCCTGAACGACCAGGGGCTTGAGCATGTACGCCGCCATCATGGGCGTGAGCAGCCGCGCCACCACCAGCGAGGCGAACACCGCGAGCGAGGCGGTCCAGCCGAACTGCTTGAAGAACTTGCCGACCACGCCGCTCATGAAGGCGGTGGGCAGGAACACCGCGATCAGCGTGAACGTGGTGGCCACCACCGCCAGGCCGATCTCCTCGGCCGCCTCCATCGCGGCTTGGTAGGGCGACTTGCCCATGCGCAGATGGCGCACGATGTTCTCGACCTCCACGATGG
>CAJYRH010000144.1 GCA_913776795.1 uncultured Pseudorhodoferax sp.
TCGCCCGACTACCGCTCGGAACGGTATGAAATCCGGTTTCTCCAGGAGACCGATCCCGAGTACCAGTCGTTCGCCATCATCACGGAACGGGATACCAACGAAATCCCCGAACCTTCGTCCCTGGCCCTGCTGCTGGCCGGTGGCATCGGACTGGCGTCGCGCGCGCGGCGCAAGCACCAAGCGTGAACCTGACCGCGCACGCACTGCCGTGCGCTCAGCGGCCGCCATCTGCGGCCCGCCTGGACATCCCGGCGCGCAAGAGCGCCACGCAGCACAGCCCTGTCGGCACCGCCAACCCGAGATACCCCGCGCGGTAGGTTCCGAACCAGGCCGACAAGGCGCCGAACACCGGCGGTCCCAGCACCACCCCGAAGAACGTAAAGGCCAGCGTGCCGCCCGTGGCGACGCCGGCCAGACCCGGCGGCGCCTGGCGGGCCACCTCGGCGAGGTACACACCGTTCCAGCCGACAGCCGAGGCACCGAACACCACGAGCACGCCGAGCACCAGCCACTGCGGCAAGCTGGGCGAGAGCAACGCCGTCGCCCCACTGCTCAGGGCCATCATGGCGGCGAGCAGCGCCAGCATGCGGCGCGCACCCATGCCGCGGTCGGCCACCCAGCCCCACAGGATGCGCCCGGCGACTCCGCCCAGCTGCGCCACGGACAACGCCAGCCCCGCGGCCACGAGCCCGTAGGCCAGGCCCTCGTTGAGATAGGTCACGAGGTAGGTCGTCAGCGACAGATGGGCAATCGAGAACACGAACGAACAGCCCGCAAGCATCTTGAGCGCCGGGTGGCCCAGCACGAGCCGGATCGGGTGCGCCAGATTGCCCAGCGCCATGCGCTGGCCGATCTGGCGGTCTGCATCGAGCTCGGTGCGCAGAGGCTGGGCGATGACGGCGCAGACCAGGTTGGCCGCGGCCGAGGCCAGCAGCGCGCCCTGCCAGCCCAGCAGCAGCATCAGGCTGGGCACCAGCGCGCCGGCCAGCATGCCGCCCAGCGGCACGCCGGTCTGCTTGACCGAAAACACCAGCGACATGCGGTGCGCCGGCGTGCTCTGGCTGAGCAGGTGCGAGCTCGCTGGCGTGATCGGTCCGTAGCCCAGGCCGATCAGCACCGCGCCGAGCGCGCTCGCGGCCGCGTGCGGCACGGCGCACAGCGCCAGGCCCGCGGCGCACAGGACCAGGCCGCCCTGGCTCACGCGGATCGCGCCGAACCGGGCCACGGCCGCGCCAGCGGCCAGGCTTGCGGCCATGGCGCCGGCGTAGACGAGGGCCACGTAGACCCCGACCAGCGCGGCCGACACGCCCAGCGCCGGCGCAACCACGGGCGCCATGACCGGCAAGGTCAGCAGGGCCATAGACACCATGGCCTGCACGGCCAGCGTGATGGCCAGGGTCATCCAGGGGCCGGTCATCGTTCTTCTTCCATGGGCGCCGACTGTAGCGGGCCACCCCGGCGCGCCCTGACACATGCCCGATTCAGCGCCCCTTCGCCGCCTGGCCCAGCAGCTGCGCCAGCGCGCCAGCATCGCCCTGCGCGATGCCCAGCACCGCGTTCAGGATGTGGTCGGCGTGGGCGCGGTCGACCGCGCGCGCCGCGTTGTCGAGGTACTTGGCCACGATGTCGTCGTTGGAGATCGGCCGGCCCGCGGCGCCGCGGTTGATGGGCTCGTGGTGCCGCAGCACACGGCCGTCGGCCAGCTCGACCACGACCTCGCCGCCGAAGTAGCGCGGGAAGTCGGCGTCCGGGTCGCTCTGGCATTCGACCAGCGCGGCGATGCGCAGGGTCTCGGGGTCCTGCCAGGCGGTCGGGTCCAAGGCGTCGAGGGTGAAGCGCCCGAACCGCAGGCCGGTGGCCACCGAATAGGGCACGCTGAACTGCGCGTCGTACGCATTGGCCGGGCGCAGCTTCTTGTCGATCGGCTCGCACACGGCCTTCATCGCGCCGGTGGGCACGCGCGCCACGATGCGTCGGATCGGCGCGCCACCCCAGTCCCTGGACAGGATGCTGGCCGCATCGGCGAACGCGTGCGTGAAGTGGCAGGCCGGCACGGGCTTGACCGCCACATTCATGATCTCCCAGACCTCGCCCAGCCCGGCCGTGACCATCGAAAGGTCGGCCTTGGCCAGCAGATTGGCGCCCAGGTGGCTGGCGAACAGGCCGAAGCGGCCCTCGTAAGCCGCGCCGGGGCCGACGAAGCCGTGCTTGCCCAGCGTGGCCGCAGTGATGCCGCCGGCCGCGCCCCAGCCTGGATGCAGGCGCTTGGTCCAGGCACCGTCTTCCAGGCATTCCAGGCTGCCCGAGGCCACCGACAGGGCGATGCCCTGGGCGTCGACGAACTGTCGCTCGCCCAGCTGCAGCAGCCGGCCGGCCGCCAGCGTGCAACCGAACGCGCCGACCAACCCGGTCGGGTGAAAGCCGATCTGGCGGAAGCCGCTCTTCGCCGCTGCGCCGATGCGCGTGGCCGTCTCCATGCCCAGCACATAGGCGGCCAGCAGCTCGCTTCCACTGCTGGCCAGACGCGTGCCCAGGCCGAGCACGGCCGGCAGCACCGAGGTGGTGGCGTGGATCACGCCGGCCGGGTGCGTGTCGTCGTAGTCCAGGCCGTGGATCAGCAGCGCGTTCATGACCACCGCGTCGCGCAGCGGCAGGTTCTGGCCATGGCCGATCACGGGCACGTCGCCGCCAGGGCCGGCCAGCTCGCGCAGGGCCGCGAGGGTGGTGCGCGCAAAGTCCCATTGGGTGGAGGCCAGGCCGATGCCGAGCGCGTCCAGCATCAGGTGCGTGGCGCGCTGGCGCACCTCGGCGGGCACCGCATCGAGCGTGAAGCCCGTGGCGAACGACGCCAGTTCGGAAGAGATCGTCGTGGGAGTCGTCATGCCGTCAGTCCACCTTCGCGCCGGAGAGCTTGACGGCCAGCGCCCACTTGTCGATCTCGCTCTGGATGTACTTGGTGAAGTCGGCCGGTGTGGTGACCGCCGCCTCCGATCCGAGGCCCGTGAGCTGTTCGCGCACGTCCGGCGCGTCGCGCCAGTTCGCCACCAGCGCCTTGTGCAGCGTCTCGACGATCTCCTTCGGCGTGCCCTTGGGCGCAGCCAGGCCGACCCACGCCGGCGCCACGAAGTTGCCGAGGCCGGCTTCCGCCATGGTGGGCACCTCGGGCGCCGCCGCGTTGCGCTTCTCGCTGGCCACGGCGAGGATGCGCAGCTTGCCCGTGCGCATGTGCGGCAGCAGCGCGGGCCCGGTGTCGATCATCACGTTGATCTGGCCGCCGACCAAGTCGGTCACGGCGGCCGGGCTGCCCTTGTAGGGCACGTGCGTGAGGTCGATGCCCAGCGAATGCTTGAGCAGCTCCATGGTCAGGTGGCTGGTCACGCCGCTGCCGCCCGAGCCGAAGTTGATCTTGCCCGGCGCGGCCTTGGCCTGCTGCACGAGTTCGGCCGCGGTCTTCGCCGGGAAATTGGGATTCACCGCGAGGAACAGCGGCACCACCGACAGCAGGCTGATCGGCTCGAAGTCCCTGAGCGGGTGGTAGGGCAGCTTGGAGTACAGGCTGGGATTGATGGCCATGGTGCCGCTGGAGCCAACCACCAGCGTGTAGCCGTCGGGCGCGGCCTTGGCCACGGTCTCCGACCCGATGATGCCGGCCGCGCCGGGCTTGTTGTCCACGATCACGGGCTGGCCCAGCGCGTCCTGCAGCTTACGGGCCGCCGTGCGCGCGATGAGGTCCGTGGCCTGGCCGGGCGGGAAGCCCACGACCAGCCGGATCGGCTTGTCGGGGTAGGCGGCCAGCGCCAGGCTGGCACCCAGGCACAAAGAGGCGGCCACCAGGGCCTTGCGAACGGCGTTCATGTCTTGTCTCCTTCGGGTTCGTCGGTGTCGTGCGCGCGTTCGGCGT
>CAJYRH010000145.1 GCA_913776795.1 uncultured Pseudorhodoferax sp.
GGCGCGGGCCGATCTCCACGATCTGGCCCAGGAACATCACGGCCACGCGGTGGCTGATGCGCTCGACCACGGCCATGTCGTGCGAAATGAACAGGATGGCCACGCCCATCTCGCGCTGCAGCTGCATCATGAGGTTGACGATCTGCGCCTGGATCGAGACGTCCAGCGCCGAGACCGATTCGTCGGCCACGATGACCTTGGGCTCCAGCGCGAGCGCGCGCGCGATGGCGATGCGCTGGCGCTGGCCGCCCGAGAACTCGTGCGGATGGCGTTGCGCGGCCTCGGGCGGCAGCTGCACCTTCTGCAAGAGCCACTGCACCTTGGCCTCGCGCTCGGCCGGCGTGCCGATCCTGTGCACCATGAGCGGCTCGGCCAGCGAGAAGCCCACGGTCTTGCGCGGGTCCAGCGAGGCGAACGGATCCTGGAAGATGAACTGGATGTCGCGCCGCAGGGCCTGCACCTGGTTCACGGGCAGCTCCAGGATGTTGCGGCCGCCGAACTCGATGGCCCCGCCCTGGCTTTCCACCAGGCGCAGCAGCGAGCGGCCCGTGGTCGACTTGCCGCAGCCCGATTCGCCGACCACGGCCAGCGTCTCGCCCGGGTGCAGGTCGAAACTGACCTGCTCGACCGCGTGCACGCGGCGCGTGGCCTTGCCGAACATGCCGTTCTTGAGGTCGAAGCGCGTGACGAGGTTCTTCACGCGCAGCACGGGCGCGGCGCCCGGCGTGCGCGTGTCGGTCAACAGGGCCGGCTCGGGCGCCTTGGCGCCGTCCACCTGCAAGAGCTCGAACGGCCGCGGCAGGTCCGTGCCCTGCATGGCGCCCAGGCGCGGCACGGCCGACAGCAGCGCCCGCGTGTAGGCATGCGTCGGACGCGCGAACACGTCGTCGGTCGTGCCCTCCTCCACGCGGTCGCCGCGGAACATCACGAGCACGCGGTCGGCCACCTCGGCCACCACGCCCATGTCGTGCGTGATGAAGATCACGCCCATGTCCATGTCTTCCTGCAGCTGGCGGATCAGCCGCAGGATCTGCGCCTGGATGGTCACGTCCAGCGCGGTGGTGGGCTCGTCGGCGATCAGGAGCTGCGGCTTGCACGACAGCGCCATCGCGATCATCACGCGCTGGCGCATTCCGCCCGAGAGCTGGTGCGGGTAGCGGCCCAGCACGTTGCGCGCCTCGGGGATGCGCACGAGTTGCAGCATGCGCAGCGCCTCGGCGCTGGCGGCCGCGCGGTCCTTGCCCTGGTGCGTGCGCACGGACTCGGCGATCTGCTCGCCGACCGTGAACACGGGGTTCAGCGAGGTCATGGGCTCCTGGAAGATCATCGCGATGTCGGCGCCGCGCACGGCGCGCATCTGCGCCTTGTCGGCCTGCATGAGGTCCAGCACCTGGCCGTTGCGCCGGCGCAGCAGCGCGCTGCCGCCCGCGATCTGGCCGCCGCCATGTTCGATCAGCCGCATCAGCGACAGCGAAGTGACGGACTTGCCCGAGCCCGACTCGCCGACGATGGCCAGCGTGCGGCCACGGTCCACGTCGAAGGCCAGGTTGCGCACGGCGTCCACGGTGCGCTCGGGCGTGCGGAAGCGCACGGTGAGGCCGTCCACCGAGAGCACGCGGCTGTCGGGCATGTTCAGCGTCGCGTTGCGGCGCTCCAGGGTTGCAACAGCGTCCATGTGCATTCCAATTCCTTCGCCTGCGGCTTCGGTGCGAGCGTCTTCTGGCAGCCAGGCGACGCTCATGCCGCCTTCTTGAGTTTGGGATCGAGCATGTCGCGCACGCCGTCGCCCAGCAGCTGCAGCGAGAGTGCGGTCAGGATGATGGCCAGGCCCGGGAACAGCACGACCCAGAACGCGCGGTCGGCGTACTGCTGGCTGCCCGCGACCATGGTGCCCCAGGTCGGGATCTCGGGCGGCACGCCCACGCCCAGGAAGGAAAGGCCGGCCTCGGCCAGGATGGCGTAGGCGAAGATGAACGAGCCCTGCACCAGGATGGGCGAGAGCAGGTTGGGCAGCACGTGGTGCCACAAGATGTGCGGCGTGCGCGCGCCGATGGCGCGGGCCGCCTCCACGAACAGCAGCTCGCGCACCACCAGCGTGGAGGCCCGCACCACCCGCGCCACGCGCGGCGTGTAGACCAGCACCAGAGCCAGCACCACGTTGGTCAGCGAGGGGCCGAGGATGGCGACCAGCGCGATGGCCAGCAGGATGTCGGGGAAGCTCATCATGGCGTCGACCACGCGCATGATGGGCGCGTCGAGCCGGCGAAAGAAGCCGGCGACGAGGCCCACGAGCGTGCCGAACACCACCGAGCCCAAGGCCGTCATCGCGGCAATCGACAGCGAGTAGCGCGCGCCGTGCACCACGCGGGCATAGAGGTCGCGACCCAGCTCGTCGGTGCCCAGCAGGTGCTCGGCGCTGGGGGCCTTCAGGCGATCGAGCACGGCCGTGTCGTTGGGGTCGGCGCTCGCGAAGACCGAGGCGCCCAGGGCCAGCACCACGATGGCGGCCAGCACGATGGCCGACAGCAGCACGATGCGGCGGCGGAACAAGCGGGTGAGGACGGCTTTCATGGCTTACACCTTGACCCGGGGATCGACCACCGCATAGAGCATGTCGATCGCGAAGTTGATGAACACGTAGATTGCCGCGATGACCAGCAGCGCGCCCTGGATCACCGGATAGTCGCGCCGCAGCACGGCGTTGACCACGAGGTTGCCGACACCGGGCAGGCCGAACACGGTCTCGGTCACGACGGCGCCGCCGATCATGAGCGCGGTGGTCAGGCCCACCACCGTGACGATGGGCACCATGGCGTTGCGCAGCGCGTGCTTGAGCACGACGATGCCTTCGCCCAGGCCCTTGGCGCGGGCGGTGCGCACGTAGTCCTCGCCCAGCACGTCGAGCATGGAGGCGCGCGTGAAGCGCGTGATCAACGCCGAGTTGAGCAGGCCCAGCACGGTCGCCGGCAGCACCAGCGCATGCAGGCGCTCGGCCAGCGGCGCACCAGGGTCGCCGTAGCCCGAGACCGGAAACCAGCCCATCTTCACGGCGAAGATCTGGATCAGCACGATGCCCAGCCAGAAGCTCGGCACGCTGGCGCCCAGCATCGCGATGCCGGTGAAGGCCTGGTCCACGGCCTTGCCGCGGAACACGGCCGAGACGATGCCGCAAGGAATGCCGATGAGCGCGGCCAGGCCCACGGCCATCAGCGTCAGCAGCGCCGTGGGTTCAGCGCGCTGCGCCAGGGCCTGCGTGACGGGCTGCTGCAGGAAGATGGAATCGCCCAGGTTGCCCTGCAGCACCTCGCGCAGCCAGTAGCCGAACTGCACGGGTAAGGGCTTGTCGAGCCCGTACTGCTGCTGCACGCGCGCGATGTCGGCGGCCGTGGCCTGCTCGCCCAGCAGCACGGCCACGGGGTCGCCCGAGGCCGCGCGCGTCAGGATGAAGACCAGCACGGCGACGATCGCCAGCACGGCCAGCATGCCGGCGGCCTTGGAGAGGATGAAACGGTGCACGGCGACGCCTCCTTCCGGTTGCTAAAACTTGTCGTTGCCAGAGTCCTGCGATGCAGGCTCTGCCACGGGTCCGAAGGCCGCGGAGCAGGCCGTGCCAGGGCACCCGCGGAACTGGCTCTGCCAAGCCGCTGGGTGCGCCCCCTTGGGGAGCGCCGCAGGCGCCTGGGGGTTACTTGATTCTTGCGTTCCAGAAGAACGGCCAGGTGGCCGGCACATAGCCGTCCAGCGCAGGGCTCTTGGCCGACAGGCCGCTGAACTTGCCCACGTTGATGTAAGGCACCTCGTCGTAAACGATCTGCTGCACCTTGCCCCACAGCGCGCCGCGCTTGGCCGGGTCGGTCTCGGCGTTGAAGGCGGCCAGCGCGGCCTGCTTGGTCGGCGTCTCCCACCAGCCCGGAGCACCGTCGCCCAGTTGCGGCGGCGACAGCATGGGCTCGGGGAACTGGCCCGAGTGGGTGACGTAGATGTCCCAGAGCTTGGCGTCGTTGCGGCGCTGCACCAGCGTGGCCCAGTCGACCACGTTGAGCTCGGCCTTGAAGCCGGCGCGCTTGAGCTGCTCGGCCATCAGCAGCGCCATGTTGTAGTGGAAGTCGTACTGGCGGCTGGTCAGCACGCGGATCGGCTCGCCTTTGTAGCCGGCCTTGGCCGCGAGTTCCTTGGCTTTGGCCGCGTTGCGCTGGTTGTACTGGTCGGTGCCGGCCGTCGAGAAGAACGGCGAGCCCTTGGGGAAGTGGTTGCCTTCCACGGTGAAGAAGCGCGTGTCGCCGAAACCGGCGGCCAGCATCTCGCCCTCGCCCAGCGCGGTCTGCAAGGCCTGGCGCAGCGGCTGGTTGGCCATCACGCCTTCCTTGGTGTTGAGCACCAGGTAGGGGAAGCCGAAGGACGGCGTCAGCACGGGCACGGTCTTGCCGGCGGCCTTCTCCAGGCGGCTCAGGGCTTCTGTGGGCAGCAGGTCGGCGAAGTCGTACTGGCCGGCCAGCGCGCCTTCCACGCGCGTGTTGGCGTTGGGCACGGGCACGAAGCGCAGCTCGCCGATCAGGGCCTCGCGCTTGCCGCCGTAGCCGCTGGCCGGTTCCTTGCGCGTTGCGTACTTGTCGAAGCGTTCGAGCAACAGATACTGGTCGGGCCGCCGCTCCTTGAACTTGTAGGGGCCGGTGCCAACGAACTCTTTGAGCGGCGTGGCAATGGATTCCTTGGCCATGATGGCGGCCATGCCGCTGGGCAGCGCCAGCTGGGCCAGCAGCGGTGCGTAGGGCGCGGTCAGCGCGATCTCCACGGTCCCCGGCCCCTTGGCCTGGATGTGGGCGAGCTGCTTGCCCACGGCCTTGCCGCGCGGGGCCTGCTCGACCCAGCGCTGCAGGCTGGCGACCACGTCATCGGCCGTGAGCGCACGACCGCTGTGCAGCTGCACGTCCTTGCGCAGCGCGATGGTGTAGACCTTGCCGTCGGCCGAGATCTTGGGCATGCCCTCGGCCAGCATGGGCACCACCTTCCATTGGGCGTCGAAGGTGTAGAGCGTCTCGTAGACGTGCTGCATGATGGTGCCGACCAGGTCGGCCGTGCTGGCCATCGGATCCAGCGTCTGCGGCTCGGCCACCATGGCCAATGTGGCGTGCGCGCGCGGCGCCTGGGCCAGGGCCTGCTGGGCGGTGGGCAGCAGCAGCGCCAGGACCGCGGCGGCATGCACCAGATTGCGGCGGCGAAGGATGGGGGTGATGCTCATCGAGGCTCTCCTGATGGATCCGGAATGCACCGGAAGTGTGAAAGTAAATTTCAGACAAACGAACTTTGCGCGAGGATTGCAAGTTCCACACCAGGGTTTTCCCGGTATATCACCCGTATAACTGAAATAAACTTTCTTCACTTTCCACAGGAGCCTCCATGCCACTCGAATACCTGGGCAACCCGCCCGCCGCCTCCGACCGCCAGGTGCGCCCGTTCTCGCCCGCGGTGCGCGCCGGCGACTTCATCTATGTGTCGGGGCAGGTGCCCGGCAACGCCCAGGGCGAGATCGTCGTGGGCGGCATCGAGGCGCAGACGCGCCAGGTCATGGAGAACCTGAAAGCCGCGCTGGCGCTGGCCGGCGCCACGCTGGACGATGTCTGCAAGAGCAACTGCTGGCTGCACGACGCGCGCGACTTCGGCGCGTTCAACCGCATCTACCTGGAGTACTTCCCGAACGGCAAGCCCGCGCGCTCGACGACCGAGGCGCGGCTGATGGTCGATGCCAAGGTCGAGATCGACGTCATCGCCTACAAGCCCAAGGGCTGACCCACGCGCCGCGGAGCAGGCGCTCGGCCCGGCGTCCATGCCGGGCGCCCTGGACGGATCCATGACGGCACCGTCGCGCAGGCGCAGCGCCTGCGGGCTTCACATTGTCCCGCGCACCCGCTCGAACACCTTCCAGAACGCCTGCGCCTGCGTGGTCGCGAAGTTGATGCGCATCAGCGTGCCGGGCTTGC
>CAJYRH010000146.1 GCA_913776795.1 uncultured Pseudorhodoferax sp.
GTCGACCGGCCAGGGCTACTGGCAGCTCAGCGACAGCGATGCGGGCAAGCCGGAGAGCTGGCTGTCCAACGCCGACATTGCGCGGCTGCTGCAGCAGATCGGTGCCTCGCAGGTGGCGCTCATCTCCGACAGCTGCTATTCGGGCGCGCTGGCCGAGGGCGAGCGCATCCGCGCCACACCCGGGCAGGCCGACGCGGGCCGGCTGCTGAGCCAGAAGGCCGTGGTGACCATGTCTTCGGGCGGCAACGAGCCCGTGTTCGACGCCGGCAAGGGCGGGCATTCGCCGTTCGCCTGGAGCCTGCTCAATTCGCTGGGCCGCGTGGACCAGTGGCAGCCGGGGGGCAACGTGTTCGAGCGCGTGCGCTTCGCGGTGGCGCGCGAGCTGCCCCAGCGCCCGCGCTACGGCGCAGGTGCCGGCCACCAGCGCGGCGCCGACTACCTGTTCGAGCAACGCCAGCTGGAGCAGCACGACTGACAACCCTGCGCAGGCTGTGCCGGCGAGGCCGCCTGTTATTCCTCACCTCAGAAAGGTCGCCATGCAATTTCATAGACACACACTGCGCCACGCCGTGGCTTTGGGGCTCGCGCTGGGCCTGGGCGCAGGCGCGCTGGCCCAGGGGTCGGCCAATCCCGTGCTCAAGGGCGCCCAGGTCACCGAGGACGCGCTGGTCGACGCGCTCGCCATCGAGCAGCCACAGGCTGGCGGGGGCGTGATGCGCGGCTTTCGGCCGGCGACACGGCCGGGCGATGCGCCGGTCAAGGCGGGGCCGGGCAAGGCCAGCCTGCTGCTGACCTTCGGCACCGACTCTGCCGACATCAGCCCCGAGACACAGTCCGTGCTCGACACGCTGGCGCGCGCGCTGCAGTCCGACAGCCTGGCGGGCTTCAGCTTCAAGGTCGAAGGGCATGCCGACGCGCGCGGCGATGCCGAGCGCAACCAGCGGCTGTCGCAGCAACGCGCAGAGTCGGTCGCTGCCTACCTGGTCAACAAGCACGGCATCCTCGCGGAGCGTCTGGTGGCCATCGGCAAGGGGTCGAGCGAGCCGCTGAACAAGGCGCGCATCGATGCGGCGGAGAACCGCCGCGTCACCATCGTGACGACGCGCAACTGAGACCGGGCGCCGCGCCGCATGCCTGCCCCACGAACCGGGTCCCGTGCGGCGCCACGCCGTGCGGGCGCCGCGGTGGCGCCGCGCACGCGGGCGTCGCCACGCACGCCGCCGGGGCCACGCACACGGCCGCCGCCGCGCCGCAGCTGGGCCGCACCGCTGCTCGGCACGGCCTTGACGGCGCTGTCGGTCGGCGTGGCATGGTGGTTCTGGTCGCGCACGCCGCCCGTCCCGGCTACCTTGCCCGCCGAGGTGCACGCACCCGCGGCCGTGCCCGCGCCTGCCGCGTCGCGCCCGCAGGTCGGGCAGGCCAGCGTGGCGCAGCTGCTGCAGGCCGAGCCCGTGCCGGACTGGCGGGTGGCGCGCCTGCAGGGCAACCCCGCCGTGATGGTGATCGAGTTCCCGGGGCTGCTGGCCCAGGGCCAGGCCATGAACCGCATCGCGGCACTGCTCGAGAAGAAAGGGGCGAGCCGCGAGCGCGTGCTCGACGACACCGAACTGGCCGCGCTGATCCGCTCCACCGGCGACAACGCCGCGACGTTTTACCTGGGGCACGACTACCGGACCGAGGGCCTGGCGCGCTTCTTCAACCTGGCCCACGCGCAGGGCATCGCGCTGGCCGCACCCGAGCAGCGCCTGCGCCAGTTGCTGCTGGACACCGGCATGCTGGCCGATGACGGCGCAGGTGCCGCACCGGCGCTGCGCGCAGCAGGGCCGGAGGCGGTCGTCAGCTTCAGCGCGGTGCAGGCCGACGACCCCGGCACCGTGCCCGACGAGCGCATGGACGCGCAACGGCGGGCCTCCGTGCTGCGCCATGAGCTCAGCCACGGGGACTTCTTCACCCGGCCAACCTACCGCGCGCACTGCTGGCGGTTCTGGCGCCAGCTCAGCGATGGCCAGCGCGCCGCATGGCGGCGGTACCTGCATGGGCTGGGCTACGACACGGCGGACGAGGAGCTGATGGTCAACGAGACCCAGGCGCTGCTGATGCACACCCCGGACGCACGCGATTTCAATGCAGCGGCACTGGGCGTGAGCGCGGCCGAGCTCGAGGCGCTGCGCCTGCGCTTTCAGCTCGCAGCGCCCTGACGCCACGCTGCCCCGACCACGGCCGCATGCACTGGCGCGAGGGCGGGCCGGCTGGCCATGCAGGCCACTGGACCGCCCGGCGGATGTGGGGAAACCGCTCGGCTTCCCCTATATTGCAGGGATGCACAGACACCCGTCAGCGCTGGCCCACCTGCACGCCATCCGCGATTGCCTCGTCCACGTCGAGGACGAGGAGGCGCGGCAGTACCGCATGGCGCTGATCGAGCGGATGGAGATCTACCTCATCTTCAAGCAGCTGCGCAAATCCATGGTGCTGGAGGCGCTCACGGTGTTCCGCGGCATCGAGGGCACCGAGGAAAGCATCCGGGCCCTGGAGGAGATGGCCTCGAAACCCGATCGCGCGTGATGTGCCGGGCCCGCGTCAGGCGGCAGTGCCATCAGGGCTGCATCAGGTCGCGCACGAAGGCTTCGAGCTGGGCGGCCGACAGCGGCCGGCTGAACAGGTAGCCCTGGGCCTCGTCGCAGCCCTGCTCGCGCAGGAAGCGCAACTGGGCCTCGGTTTCCACGCCCTCGGCAATGGTCTGCAGGCCCAGGCTGCTGGCCATGTGGATGATGGCCGAGACGATGGCACGGTCGTCCGCATCGACGCCTATGTCGCGCACGAAGGACTGGTCGATCTTGAGCTTGTAGGCCTGGAAGCGCTTGAGGTAGCTGAGCGAGGAGTGGCCCGTGCCGAAATCGTCGATCGACACGCGCAGGCCGCGCTGGTGCAGCGCCTGCAGCACGGCGATGGCGCGCTGAGGATCCTGCATGGCGGCGCCCTCCGTCAGCTCCAGCTCGAGGTCGGCCGGCGCGAGACCGGCCTCGCGCAGCACGCTGTCGATCAGGACCGGCAGTTCCGTGTGCTGCAGCTGCATGGCCGACAGGTTGACCGCCATGGTCAGGGTGGGCAGGCCGCGGTCGCGCCAGTCCTTGAGCTGGAACGCCGCGCTGCGCAATGCCCATTCGCCGAGCGTGCCGATCAGTCCGCAGGCTTCGGCCAGCGGGATGAAATCGGCCGGGGACACGTTGCCGAGTTCCGGGTGGTGCCAGCGCAGCAGCGCCTCCACGCCCGTCACCTGGCCGCTGCGCAGGTCCACCATGGGCTGGAAGGCCAGTGAGAACTGCCGGCGCTCCAGCGCACGGCGCAACGCGTTCTCCATCGACAGGGCGCGCACCGCCTCGGCCTGCATGGCGGGCGTGAAGAAGCGGTAGATGCTGCCGCCGCTGCGCTTGGCCTGGTAGACGGCGGCGTCGGCACGCTGCGTCAGCATGTCGAAGTCCTCCCCGTCCTGCGGGTACATGGCGATGCCGATCGAGGCGGTGATGCTGAGCTCGTGCTGCGCGATGTCGTAGACCGGCGCCGTGCGCGCCATGAGCTTGTCGGCCACGTGGGCCGCGCCGTGGACATCGGTGTCGGGCAGTACGAGCATGAACTCGTCGCCGCCCAGGCGTGCCACCAGGTCGCGCTCGCGTACAGCCGAGCGCAGGCGCTGGGCGAGCGCCGCCAGCAACTGGTCGCCGACGCGGTGGCCGAGCGAGTCGTTGACGTACTTGAAGCGGTCCAGATCCAGGTACAGCACAGCCAGCGGCTTGTGGCCGGCTTGCGCCTGTTCGATCGCCTGCGTGGCGTCGCGCGCGAGCTGCATGCGGTTGGGCAGGTTGGACAGCGCGTCGATGTCGGCCTGCCGCCTCGCGTGCGAGGCTTTCTCCGCGTAGTGGGCCACCTGCGCCTGCAGCGCCTGCACCTGGCGCTGCAGGTCGGCCACGTGCGGCGGGGGCTGTTCGGTCCCGGCGTCGGTCAGCAGCCAGACGATGCCAGCCTCGGGCCGGCCCGCATGCAGGGCGCTGGCGCGTGCGTGACAGCGCAGGCTGCTGCCGTCATGGCGCCGCAGCGCGAGCACCTCCTCGAAGACATCGCCCGCCCGCAGCGCGGCCGCGCAACGGCGCTCCACCTCGACCCATTGCACATCGTCCGCATGCCAGGCGTGCGAGGTCTGGCCGATGAGGTCCTGCACGGCATGGCCCAGCAGGGCCGCGAATGCCGCGTTGCAGTAGTGGATGCGCAGGTCGTGCAGCCATGCCACGCCGGCGGGCAGGGCGTCCAGCACCGGTTGCAGCCCGGCTGGTACGGGTGCGACGGGATGTTCCAGGAGGCGCGCCGCGCTCGACGGGCCGGTTGCTGCGGACATCAGCCTTCAAGTGGCGAGACGCCGACCACCACCAGCGACAGGTTGTCGCCGCCCCCGCGCGCACGCGAGCGCGCTTTCTCCACCAGGAGTTCCGCCGCATCGCGCGGCGACACCGCCGACAGGAGGGCGCCCAGTTCGGCGTCGTCGAAGTAGTGCCACACGCCGTCGCTGCAGGCCATGAGAACGTCGCCCGGGGCGAGCTGCGCGATGCGGTGCTCTCCGAGGGGCGGCTCGGTCTCGCTGCCCAGGCAGCCGATCAGGATGTTGGAGTCCGGATGGACGCGCGCCTGCTCCTCGCTCAGCTCCCCGCGGTCCACCAGCGTCTGCACGTAGGAATGGTCGCGCGTGCGATGGATCAGCCGGCCCTTGTGGAAGTGGTAGATGCGCGAGTCGCCGACGTGGGCCCATTGGCAGTCGCCCCTGGGCAGCACCAGGAATGCCGCGATCGTGCTGTGCGGCTCCTGCTCCGCCGAAATGGCGGTCAGCTTGATGACCATGTGGGCCTGCGCGACCACGCTGCGCAGCAGCGCGGCGCTGTCATCGCCAATGGGATCGAAGCGCTCGAACAGCTGGCGCGTCGTC
>CAJYRH010000147.1 GCA_913776795.1 uncultured Pseudorhodoferax sp.
TTTCCCTACACGACGCTCTTCCGATCTAGCCTGGGCGTGGTGATCAGCGCCAGCCACAACCCGTTTGCCGACAACGGCATCAAATTCTTCAGCGCCCAGGGCACCAAGCTGCCGGACGAGTGGGAGATCGCGGTCGAGGCAGCGCTGGAGGTGCCGCCGCAATGGGTGGATTCCGCCAGCCTGGGCAAGACCACGCGGCTGGAGGATGCGGCCGGCCGCTACATCGAGTTCTGCAAGAGCACCTTTCCAAGCGCGCTGACGCTCAAGGGTTTGCGCATCGTGGTCGATGGCGCCAACGGCGCGGCCTACCAGATCGCACCCATGGTGTTCCACGAGCTCGGCGCCGAAGTCATCCGCATCGGCTGTGCGCCCGATGGCCAGAACATCAACGAGAAGGTCGGCGCGACCCATCCCGAGGCCATGGTGGAGGCTGTGCTGAAGCACCGCGCGGATTTCGGTGTGGCACTCGACGGAGATGCCGACCGCCTGCAGATGGTCGATCGGGACGGCCGCATGTTCAACGGCGACGAGCTGCTCTACATCATGGTCAACGAACGCCTGTCGCGCGGCGGTGCGCAGCGCAGCAAGCGCGCGGGCGAGGCCGTCGAGGGCGTGGTCGGCACCCTGATGACCAACAAGGCTGTTGAGGTTGCGCTGCGCGCCAAGGGTGTCGAACTGGTGCGTGCCAAGGTCGGCGACCGCTATGTGCTCGAGGAGCTCAATAAGCGGGGCTGGGTGCTGGGCGGCGAGGGCTCGGGCCACCTGCTGGCGTTGGACAAGCACACCACCGGCGACGGTCTCATCAGTGCGCTGCAGGTGCTGCAGATCTGCGTGCGCAAGGGCCAGAGCCTGGCCCAGGCGCTGGGCGAGCTGGCGCTGTTTCCGCAGACCATGCTCAACGTGCGGCTGGCAGTGGGCCAGGACTGGAAATCGAACCAGGCCATGGCCCAGGCCCAGGCCGAGGTCGAGCGCGAACTCGGCGACGATGGCCGCGTTCTGGTGCGGGCCAGTGGTACCGAGCCCGTGTTGCGCGTGATGGTCGAGGCGCGCGACGCTGCCCTGGCCCGCCGCTGCGCCGAGCGCATCGCCGCGACCCTGCGCTGAGCGGCGGGCCGCCGCGGCGCGGTCACACAGCTGCCATCGGCGCGACACGCGCCGGACACGGCGGCTTTGCACACTGGCTCCCACGCGCCCCGGACGGGGTGCTTGTGTCGCAGGAGCCAGACCATGAGAGAGTTGCCGTACCCGGCCCGTCACCTGTCGCCAAAGTCCCGCCCCGTGCCGCAGGGCTTGCCCCAGGCCGGTGGCCTGCGCGTGCAGTGGGCCCGGCACCAGGACGAAGTGCGTGCGGCGCAGCGCCTGCGCCATGCGGTGTTCGCTGGCGAGATGGGCGCGCGCCTGGCCACCCCACTGGCCGGCCACGACATCGACCTCTTCGACGACTACTGCGAACACCTGCTGGTGCGCGATGCCGACAGCGCCATGGTCGTGGGCACCTACCGCGTGCTCACGCCAGTGCAGGCGCGCCGGATCGGCAGCTTCTATGCCGACACCGAGTTCGACCTGACACGCCTGCGCCGGCTGCGTCCGCGCATGATGGAGATGGGTCGCAGCTGCGTGCACCCGGACCACCGCCAGGGGGGGGTGATCCTCGCGTTGTGGTCGGCGCTGGTCGGCTTCATGCACCGCAATGCGCTGGATCTCGTGATCGGCAGCGCCAGCGTGCCGCTGCAGCGCCAGGGGGTGTTCGAGCCGGCTGTGGCAGCCAGCCTCTGGCGCCGGCTGCGCGCCAGCCACCTGGCGCCCATCACCGAGCACGTGCTGCCGCGCCTGCCGCTGCCGGTCGAGCGGTTGGACGACAGCCTGCAGGTCGATGCGCCACCGCTGGTCAAGGGTTATCTGCGCCTGGGTGCCAAGCTGCTCGGGCCTCCGGCCTGGGATCCGGACTTCAATACCGCCGACCTGCCGTTGCTGATGCGCCTGCACGACATGCCGGCGCGCTACCAGCGCCACTTCCAGGGCCAGAGCGCCGGGCGGACCTGCTGATGCGCGCGGCCTTCGACGCCGCCGGTCTATGGCAGGGCTCGCTCGATCTGGCCGAACCCGGCACGCGCATGGATGCCGAGGATGCGGGCCCGCCGCGCTACCGGGCCGTGTTCATCTCCGACCTGCACCTGGGCACACCGGGCTGCCAGGCCGGCCCGCTGCTGAATTTTCTGAAGACCCACCCCAGCCAGACGCTCTACCTGGTCGGCGACATCGTCGACGGCTGGCAACTGCGCCGCCGCTGGTTCTGGCCCCAGGCCCACAACGACGTGGTGCAGAAGCTGCTACGCCGCGCGCGCAAGGGTTGCAAGATCGTGTTCGTGCCGGGCAACCACGATGAGTTCGCACGCGCTTTCGCCGGCCACCAGTTCGGCGGCATCGAGGTGCGCGAGGAGGCCATCCACACCACGGCCGACGGCCGGCGCCTGTGGGTCGTGCACGGTGACCATTTCGACGCCGTGATCCAGTGCGCCAAGTGGCTGGCCTACCTGGGCGACAACGCCTACGAGCTCACGCTGCGGCTGAACAGGCACCTCAACAGCCTGCGCGCGCGCATGGGCCTGCCTTATTGGTCGCTGTCGGCCTACCTCAAGCAAAAGGTCAAGAAAGCGCTCAACTACGTCACCGCCTTCGAGCAGGCCGTGGCCGCCGAAGCGCGCAGGCGCGGCTACCAGGGGGTGGTCTGCGGCCACATCCACCGGGCCGAGATGCGCGAGATCGAAGGCACGCTGTACTGCAACGACGGGGACTGGGTCGAAAGCCTGACCGCGCTGGTGGAGCACCACGACGGACGGCTGGAGATCGTGCAGTGGCATGGCGCACACCAGCACCGGTCGGAGTTCGCGGAGATGGGCGCGCAAGCCGTCTGATACGCCCGAGGCGGCCGTGGACGTCCTACCATCGACGGAATATGTTGTAATATCCGTACATTTACAGCACAAGGAGACGTCGATGCACAAGCTGATCCGGCGGCACGCCATCGTGGCGCTGGCCTGCGCCCTGGCATGGCCCGCCATGGCCCAGTGGGCCCCGCGCCAACCCATCAAGCTCGTGGTGACCACGGCGCCCGGCACCGGCAGCGACACCATTGCGCGTCTGCTCGAGCCGGGCATGCACGAAGTCCTGGGCCAGCCGGTCGTGGTCGACAACCGTCCCGGCGCGGGCGGTGCGCTGGGCATGGAGCAGGTGGCGCGGGCGCCGGCGGATGGGTACACCATCGTGCTGGGCGCCAACGGCACCATGGTGGCGGGCCCGCTGCTCAATCCCGCCGTCAAGTACCGGACCGAACGTGATTTCGTGCCCCTGGCCGGCATCGCGCGAGCGCCCTTCGTCGTGGTCACCGCCAACGCACCGGGTGCCCCGAAGTCCGTGGCCGACCTGGTGGCACTGAGCAAGACCCAGGCGCTCAATTACGGCTCTTCGGGCGTCGGCACCGTCACGCACCTGTCGTCCGAGCTGTTCCTGCACCGCACCGGCGCCAAGGCGCAGCACGTGCCCTACAAGGGTTCGAACCAGAGCCTCACCGACCTGATCGCGGGCCAGGTCAATTTCGTGAGCGACACCTTGCCCGCGGTGTTGCCGCTGATCCGTGCCGGCAAGCTGCGCGCGCTGGCAGTGGGCTCGCCCGAGCGCGTCGCCTCGCTGCCGGAGGTGCCCACCCTGGTCGAAAGCGGCTACCCCGGTCTCATCGCCATCGGCTGGTGGGGCCTTGCGGCGCCGGCCGGCACGCCGCCCGAGGTGGTCAGGGTGCTCAGCGACGCCGCCCTGAAGGCGCTGCAAAAGCCCGAGGCCGTCGCACGGCTGAAGGCGCTCGAACTCGAACCGATGGCGATGCCGCCGCAAGCCTTCGACAACTTGATCAAAACCGACACGCCGATGTGAACCGACCTCATCCGCGCCGCCAATCTCAAAGCCGAATGACCCATCCCATGCCATCCGCTGCCAACGCCGGCGCCCTTACCGCAGCCCTGGACGGCGTCAAGGTGCTGGACATCTCCAACTTCCTTGCCGCGCCGCTGTCCACCATGTTCCTGGCCGACTTCGGCGCGGACGTGATCAAGGTCGAGCGCCCGGGCCGCGGCGACGAGTTGCGCTTCTGGGGCGAGAACAAGGACGGCGTCGGCCTGTACTACAAGGTCGTCAACCGCAACAAGCGGTCGATCACCCTGGACCTCCACACCGCCCTGGGCGTGGAGATCGTCAAGAAGCTGGTGGCCGACGTGGACATCGTGGTGGAGAACTACCGCCCCGGCACGCTGGAGAAGTGGGGCCTGTCGTACGAGACGCTCAGCGCCATCAACCCGCGGCTCATCATGCTGCGCGTGACCGGCTACGGCCAGACCGGTCCCTACAGCCACCGCCCCGGCTTCGGCACGCTGGCCGAAGCCTACGCCGGCTACGTGAACATCTCCGGCGAACCGGACGGCTCGCCCCTGCTGCCCGGCTTCGGGCTGGCCGACGCCACCACCGGGCTCATGGCCGCCTTCCTGGCCAGCACGGCCTTGCACGAGCAGCGCCGCACCGGTCGGGGGCAGGTCATCGACCTGGCGATCTACGAGACGCTGCTGACCCTGATCGGCCCCCATGTCGTCAACTACGACCAGCTGGGCCAGATCCAGCAGCGCCAGGGCAGCCGGCTGCCCTTCGTGGCGCCGCGCAACATCTACCGCACGCGCGACGGCGAACACGTGTCCATCGCCGGCAGCTCGCAGTCCATCTTCGAGCGCATCTGCACGGCCCTGGACGAGCCCGCTCTGGTGGACGATCCGCGCTTTCGCGACAACCGCCTGCGCCTGGCCAATGCCGTGGCGCTGGACGACGCGCTCATGGCCGCGGTGGCGCGCTTCGACCTGGCCGATCTGCTCGAACGTTTCGAGCGCCACCAGGCCGCCATCTCCGCGGTCTACGACGTGGAGAAGATCTTTGCCGACCGGCACGTGGCCGCGCGCGCGAACATCGTCGCCGTGCCCGACGACGAACTGGGCAGCGTGCGCATGCAGAACGTGGTCGGCAAGCTCTCGCGCACGCCGGGCAGGGTGCGCAGCGCCGGCCCGCGCGTGGGTGAACACAACCACGAGATCCTGGTCGAGCGGCTGGGCTATGCGCCCGAGGATCTGCTGGCGCAGGGCATCGACGCCGGGGTGCCGGCATGATCCGCCTGCCCGCCAGCGTGGAGGTCGTGGAAGTCGGCCCGCGCGACGGACTGCAGAGCTTCCCGCGTGCAGTCGACACGGACACCAAGGTCCGGCTGGTCGACCGCCTGAGTGATGCCGGCCTGCGCACCATCGAGGTCACCGGCTTCGCACACCCGCGCGCCATCCCCAACCTGGCCGATGCGCAGGAGGTGTTCGAGCGCATCCGGCGCAAGCCCGGCGTCGTCTACCGGGGGCTGGTGCCCAACGCGCGCGGCGCTGAGCGTGCCGCCGCCGCGCGCGCCGACGAGGTGCTCGGGCTGACCATCGTCAGCGAAACCTACCTGGCCAAGAACCAGAACATGACGCGTGCGCAGGCGATCGAGCAGGCCATCGAAGCCTTCCGCATCGCCGAACGGCACGGCATGCGCTTCGTCATGGCGCTCGGCATGTCGTTCTGGTGCCCCTACGAAGGCACCATCCCGCGCGAGAAGGTGCTCGGGCTGCTGCGCACGCTGCGCAACGCCGGCATCACCCGCTTCTATCTGGCCGGCTCGGTCGGGCTGGAGGAGCCGCGGCACGTCAACGAGCTGTTCGCACAGGCCTACGACGCGCTGCCCGACGTGCAGCTCGGCTACCACGTCCACAACCTGGGCGGCATGGGCACGGCCAACATCCTGGCGGCGCTGGACAGCGGGGCCTGCGCGATCGAAGGCGCCATCTGCGGCATCGGTGGCGGCATCGCGATGCCGGCCACGCTGGGCTCCGTCGGCAATTTCCCGACCGAAGACCTGGTGCGTTACCTGGACCTGATGGGCGTGTGCACCGGGCTGGACCCGCTGGCGCTGGAGGCCGCCGCGGCCGACGTGGCGGCCTTGCTGGACATCACGCCGCGCAGCCATGTCGGCCAGGGCGTGACGCGCGAGCGCATCAGCGCCCGGCCTGCCAGCGCAGACTGAACGCCAGGGCGGCTCAGGGTTCCTCGGCCGGCGCGACCGCCCGGAAGCGCGATACCTGCCGGTAACGCAGCTCCGGGTAGTGGCCCACGCTGACCTGGGTCACGCGCGCGTCCTTGTCGAAGAAGTGCCGCACGATGCGCAGCGCCGCGGCGCCCGCGGGCGCGTCCAGCATGCCCGCCATCTCCTGCGGCAGCTGCGCGGCCTCGATCGTCTGCTGAACCTCGACCACATGCACGCCGTAGCGGCGCTCCAGAAGCGAGTAGAACGGTACCTCGACGAGGTGCAGGCCGGCCACCGCCTCCGCATGCTCGGAGCGCACATACACCGTCACATGGCCGATCGGCGCCTGCGCCTCGCGGCCCTCGCGCAATGACTGCAGCTCGACCCAGGCCTGGCCGGTCTCGCACTGAAGCAGGTTGGCCAGGCCCTCGTCGGCGACCACCTCGCGTTGCCGGTACACGCGCGTGCGCGTCGTGCCGACGAACTGCAGCAGCTCCGAGATGGCGCTGAGGCCGCTCAGGAAGCGCTGCGACTGCGGCCGTGCCCGCACCGTCGTGCCGATGCCGGCATGCGACGAGATCAGGCCCTGGTGCTTGAGTTCGTTGAGGGCCTGGCGCACGGTCTGGCGGCTCACGCCGTAGCGCTGCGTGAGGGCCAGCTCGCTCGGGATCACCGAGCCGACCGGGTAGCGCCCGCTCAGGATGTCGCCGGCCACCGCGCGTGCCACCGAAGCGTAGAGCGGAGTACGGCCCGAGGGCAGGAGAGATGCCTGGTCGCTGGATTCGTTCTGGGGCGGCGCGTTCATCGGCGGATTGTAGGAAGGCGACCTGGACCGCACGCTGCCGGCGTCCGAACTGTGTCTGGCGGCGGCCGACGCCGCCGGGCAGCCTCGCGGCTGCCTCGTCTCGCACCCCGGGTACGCGGAACAGCAGGCCCCCGGACCAAAGACCCGTGCGGCCGCCTGTCCGCCGTCGCCGGTCGCTCGTCTCGGCATGGCTGCGCCATGGCCGCGGCCGCGCAGGGCCAGGGCCTGGCTGGTGCGCTGCACCGCTCGGCGCGGGCGCGCGCATGCGCTATTCGCCTGCGCCATGGGGCGCTGGTCGCCCTGTGCGGGGCGGCCAGCGACCGGCCCCGGTGGGCTGCAGCGTCGCAGACCGCCCGCGCTGGATACGACAGGCGCGCGGCGGCGGCCGGGCACGCGACATGGTGCGGGCGCTGGACCGCCGATGCCGATGCCGATTCCTATGCCGAGGCCACCGTGGCGGGCAGCGCCGGCACCGGCCGGACCGTGCCCATCGCACGCCGCGTCGCCGCCGGCAGTGGCGTGGCGGCGGCCGTCGGCTCCGGCAACAGGCCGGGGTCCGCCTGGAACACGCCGATCGCATCGAGCAACTGGCGCGCCTGCGTGCGCAGTCCCGCTGCGGCTTCGCGCGCATGGCCCACCATGGCCGCGTTCTGCTGCGTCATCTGGTCGAGCTCTGTCACCGCCACGTTGACCTGGTCGATGCCTTGCGACTGCTCTCGGGCCGAGGCGCCGATCTCCTGGATCAGGTCGGCCACCTTGCCCACCTGCTGCACGATGTCCTGCATGGCCGCACCTGCGTCGCGCACCTGCTGGTTGCCGCATTCCACCTGCTCGCTGCTGTTGTGGATGAGCTTGCCAACCTCCTTGGCCGCCTGCGCGCTGCGCTGCGCCAGTGCCCGCACCTCGGCAGCCACTACCGCGAAGCCGCGACCCTGCTCGCCGGCGCGGGCGGCCTCCACCGCGGCATTGAGCGCGAGGATGTTGGTCTGGAACGCGATCCCGTCGATCACGCCGATGATGTCGCGGATCTTGCCGCTGGCCGCCGTGATGGCGTCCATGGTCTGCACCACCTGGCCGATCACGGCGCCGCCCTGCCGCGCAGCGGTGCTCGCGGTGCCGGCCAGGCCCACAGCCTGCGCGGCAGCGCTGGCGCTGGCCTTCACGGTGGCCGTCATCTGCTCCATCGATGCGGCGGTCTGCTGCAGGCTGGAGGACGCCTGCTCGGTGCGCGCGCTGAGGTCCTGGTTGTCGCGCGAGATGCCCTGGCTGGCATGCTCCACGCCCGCCACCTGCTGGCCGACGTCGTCCACCAGCGATCGCAGATTCAAGCCGGCCTGGTTGACCGCGCGCAGCACCATGCCGATCTCGTCCACGCGGTCCAGCTGCACGTTCTCGCCCGGATTGCCGGATGCCACGCGCTGCGCCTGCTCGAGCACGCGCTGCAGCGGCCTGGCGATGCGCGCCTCCAGCCACAGCGCAGCGGCTGCGCAGGCCAGCGCGACGGCACCTGCGACCACCTCTGCCGTTGCGCCCACCCGGGGCAGCAGCTCGGCCCCTCCCACCGACACCAGCAGCACGAACAGCAGCGCCAAGCGCAGCCGCCACCGCACCGACATGGTCTGCGGCAGCGAGAGCCAGCGCAGCCACCCGGTGCGCAACACCAGGCCCTGGTGGAAAGCCCAGCCCTTGGCCTTGCCCGCACGGAAGCGCGCATACAGTGCCTCGGCCTGCGCCACCTCCTCGCGCGCCGGGCGCGTGCGCACCGACATGTAGCCCACGGTCTGCCCCTTGCGCACCACCGGCGTCACGTTGGCGCGCACCCAGTAGTGGTCGCCGTCCTTGCGCCGGTTCTTGACGAGCGCCGTCCACGAGCGACCCGCCTTCAACGTGGCCCACAGGTCGCCGAAGGCTTGTGGCGGCATGTCCGGGTGCCGCACCAGGTTGTGCGGTTGCCCGATCAGCTCCTCGGATGCGAAGCCGCTTGCCTTCAGAAACGCCGTGTTGGCGTAGGTGATGCGGCTTTGCAGATCCGTCGTGGACAGCAAGGTGGCATCGTCGGGAAAGGTGTACTCCTTCTGTGTCACCGGGAGATTGCTGCGCATGCGTTGCTCCTGTCCATGATTCCTCCCGAAAGTATGCAAAGGAGATCGGACGGTCAGTGGTGCGCGCCGCTCCTGCGCGACGGACGCCGTGCGCACGCCGACAAGCGGACGGGTTCAGGTGGGCACTGTGGTCGTCCCGCCCGGCAGACGCATCAACGCCTGCCCCATGCGCATGCGCGCCCCCGGCACGATGCCGTCCGCAAGGGCGAAGCCCTTCGGCGCGAACACGATGATGGTCGAGCCGTGCTCGAACCAGCCCATCTCCTGGCCCTTGGCAAAGCGCTCGGTGCAGTCCGCCGGCTGGCTGCCCAGCGTGCGGACATGGAGCAGGGTGTCCATGCAGTGCAGGCGGATGCTGGCCACCAGGATGGCGGCCACCGGCACCAGCGCGATCGGGTGGCCGCCGGCCAACCGCATGCGCAGTACGGCACGCTCGTTGCGGCAGAACAGCCGTTCCACCCGCTTGAGCGCAATCGGGTTCACATTCCAGGTGTCGCCCGAGAGGTAGGTCAGCCGCTCCAGCGTGCCGTCATGGGGCGCGTGGAAGCGGTGGTACATGGCCGAGGTCAGCCGCAGCGTCACGTACTGGCCGCCATGCCAGGGGCGTGCCGCCTCCGCGTCGCCGAACAACTCGCCGATCTCGTAGGGAAAGCCCTTGGCCTGGAACAGCCGCGTGCCGTCCACCGCGCCGCAGGCGCCAACGATGCCGTCGCAGGGGCTGGCCAGCACGTCGGGGTCCATGGCCACGCTGCGCGCGCCCGGCCTGAGCGCGCGCGTGAACATGGCGTGCAGGCTCCGGAAGCGCTGCTCCTGCGCATCCGACAGGTCGATCTCGGTACAGGCGCGCCACACCGCGATGGAGGCCGCCGCCACAGCCGGGTTCTCGATCTTGCTGAACCAGCCCATGAAGCGCGTGAGCGCCTGTCGCGGCACGCGGTTGGTCAGCAGAAAGTTGAGATCCTCCTGCAGCAGCAGGCGGTCGCGCAGGCGGGCGTGGGCGGACGGGGCGGGGGGTGCGGTGGTGGGCGTCATCGTGTTGACAAATGAAGGGGTTACCAATG
>CAJYRH010000148.1 GCA_913776795.1 uncultured Pseudorhodoferax sp.
CGAAGCCAGCACCTTCCACCGCGCGTTCAAGGGCTGGACCGGCCTCGCGCCTGGTGCCTACCGGCAGGAACGGCTGTCCTGAAGCTCCGGGTTAACCCGGAAACCCCGCGCTTTTGAGCGTTCGGGCCAATGCGGTCCATCGCTTCGGCCATGGGCGCGGCAGGGCCCCGTCCCTAGACTTCCCCGCAGTTCCGGCCGCGCGCCTGCGCTGCGCCGCCGGGCCGCTTCAACCAGAGGAAGACCGCACATGAAACGCAATGTCTACGTCGCCGGCGTCGGGATGATCCCCTTCACCAAGCCCGGCAAGAGCGAGCCCTACACCCTGATGGGTGCGCGCGCGGCCGAGCTCGCGCTCAAGGACGCCGGCGTGCCCTACGACGCCGTGCAGCAGGCCTACGTGAGCTACGTCTACGGCGACTCCACCGCCGGCCAGGCCGCCATCTACGGCGTGGGCCTGTCGGGCATCCCGGTGTTCAACCTCAACAACAACTGCTCCAGCGGCTCGTCGGCGCTGTACCTGGCGCGCCAGGCCGTGGAGAGCGGGGTGGCCGAATGCGCGATCGCTCTGGGCTTCGAGCAGATGGTGCCGGGCGCGCTCAAGGGCGCGTACGACGACCGCCCCTCGCCCATGGCGCGCTTTGCCGAGACCATGGACCAGTTGCAGGGCACCCAACCTGGCGCACCGCGCGCGGCCCAGTTCTTCGGCGGCGCCGGGCGCGACTACATCAAGCAGTACGGCATCCGGCCCGACACCTTCGGCCGCATCTCGGTCAAGGCCCGCCAGCACGCCGCGCGCAACCCGCTCGCCGTGTTCCGCGACACCGTGACGCTGGAGGAAGTCATGGCCTCCCCCGCCGTGTTCGACCCCCTCACGCGCCTGCAGTGCTGCCCGCCGACCTGCGGCGCGGCCGCCACCATCGTGTGCTCGGAGGAGTTCGCCAGGAAGCACGGCATCGCGCCCAAGGTGCGCATCGCGGCGCAGTCCATGACGACCGACACGCCCAGCACCTTCGACAGCGGCGACATGCGCCGCGTGGTCGGCTACGACATGACGGCCGCCGCCGCCAAGCAGGTCTACGAGGCCGCCGGCGTCGGACCGGACGACGTGGACGTGGTCGAGCTGCACGACTGCTTCACCGCCAACGAACTCATCACCTACGAAGGCCTGGGCCTCACGCCCGAGGGCACGGCCGAGAAGTTCATCCTGGACGGCGACAACACCTACGGCGGCAAGGTCGTCACCAACCCCTCGGGCGGCCTGCTGTCCAAGGGCCACCCGCTGGGCGCCACGGGCCTGGCGCAGTGCTACGAGCTCACGCACCAGCTGCGCGGCACAGCCGACCAACGCCAGGTCGAGGGCGCACGCCTCGCGTTGCAGCACAACCTGGGCCTGGGCGGCGCCTGCGTCGTGACCCTCTACGAGCGCGTGTGAGCGAGGCGTACGCATGATCGACAAGAAATACATCGGCCACACCCAGCCGGCCTTCACGGTCGCCGTGGAAGCCTCGCGCCTGCGCTTCTTCGCCAAGGCCACGGGCCAGCAGGACCCGGTCTACAGCGACGAGTCGGCTGCGCGTGATGCAGGTCACCCGACGCTGCCGGTGCCGCCCACGTTCCTGTTCTGCCTGGAGATGGAATCGCCCGACCCGGCTGCGCTGCGCAACCTGCTGGGCCTGGACTACCGCCGCCTTCTGCACGGCGAGCAGCGCTTCGTCTACCACCGCATGGCCTACGCCGGCGACCAGCTCACCTTCGCGCAGCGGATCGAGGACATCTACGACAAGAAGGGCGGTGCGCTGGAGTTCGTCGTGCGTGTGACGCGCGTGACCAACCAGCGCGGCGAGCACGTGGCCGACCTCAAGGGCGTGACCGTGATGCGCAACGGCTGAAGGAGACACGCACATGACCACCATCACCTACGACCAGATCAACGTCGGCGACGCACTGCCGGCCTTCGAGACCGAGGCCATCTCGCGCCTCACGCTGGCGCTGTACTGCGGCGCATCGGGCGACCACAACCCCATCCATGTGGACACCGACTTCGCCAAGGCCGCCGGCCAGACCGACGTCTTCGCGCACGGCATGCTGTCCATGGCCTACCTGGGCCGTCTGCTGACCAATTGGGTACCGCAGAGCGCGCTGCGCGAATACGGCGTGCGCTTCGTCGCCATCACGCAGGTGGGCGCCAAAGTCCGCTGCGAAGGCCGCGTGACCGAGAAGTTCGAACAGGACGGCGAGCGCCGCGTGCGGGTCGAACTCTCCACCACCGACCAGAACGGCCAGGCCAAGCTGGCCGGCGATGCCGTGATTGCACTTTCCTGATTCCAACGAGACAAGACATGACGCTCAAGCTCCAAGACAAAGTTGCCCTGGTCTCCGGCTCCGGCCGCGGCATCGGCAACGCCATCGCGATGAAGCTCGCCTCCGAAGGCGCGCGCCTGGTCATCAACGACCTGGACGAAGCGCCCGCCATGGAAACCGTGGCCGCCATCCGCGCTGCCGGCGGCCAGGCCGTGGCCTGCGTGGGCAGCGTGACCGATGCCGACTTCGGCACGCGCTTCGTCGGTACCGCGCTCCAGGAGTTCGGCGGGGTGGACATCATCGTCAACAACGCCGGCTACACCTGGGACAACGTGATCCAGAAGATGAGCGACCAACAGTGGGAGGACATCCTGGCCGTGCACCTGACCGCGCCGTTCCGCATCCTGCGCGCCGCGTCCGACTTCATCCGCGAGGCCGCCAAGAAGGAGGCCAACGCCCCCGTGTTCCGCAAGGTCGTCAACATCTCGTCCACCTCGGGCGTGTACGGCAACGCGGGCCAGGCCAACTATGCCGCCGCCAAGGCCGGCATCAACGGCCTGACCAAGGCCATGGCCAAGGAATGGGGCCGCTACAAGGTCAACGTCAACAGCGTGGCCTTCGGCCTGATCCAGACGCGGCTGACGCAGCCGCTCACAGCCGGCGAGGCCAGCGTGGACATCGGCGGACGCACCATTGCGGTGGGCGTGCAGCCCGACCGCCTGAAGGCGGCCGAAGCCACGATCCCGCTGGGCCGTGGGGGCACGCCTGAAGAAGCCGCCGGTGCCGTCTACATGTTCTGCATCCCCGAGTCCAACTACGTGAGCGGCCAGGTGCTCGTGTGCGGCGGAGGGCGTCCATGAGCGCACACGGCGAGAGGCCCCGCGCAGCGGGGATCGACGACAGCCCGAACGGCGCCGGCACCGACCAGCGCCGGCTGTCCATCCATACGATTTTTCGGAGGTGCTTGCCATGAGCTTCGGAACCGCGGCGCGGCCCTGGATGACCGACGAGCTGCACATGGTGCGCGACACCGCGCGCCGCTTCTTCGAAACCGAGTGCGTGCCCCATCTGAAGAAGTGGCAGGAGCAGGGCCACGTGGACCGTCCCATCTGGCGCCGGGCCGGCGAACTGGGCCTGCTGTGCGCCGGCATTCCCGAGCAGTATGGCGGCGGTGGGGGCAGCTTCCTGCACGAGGCCGTGATCTGCGAGGAGCAGATGCGCGCGATGGTCAACAGCTTCTCGATCAACGTGCACAGCGGCATCGTGGCGCACTACCTGCTGGCCTACGGTACCGAGGCGCAGAAGCAGCGTTGGCTGCCGAGCATGGCGAGGGGCGAGACCATTGCTGCGATCGCGATGACCGAGCCCGGCGCCGGCACCGACCTGCAGCGCATCACGACCAGCGCCGTGAAGGATGGCGAAGACTACGTGATCAACGGTGCCAAGACCTTCATCACCAACGGCCTGCTGGCGGACATCATCGTCGTGGCCTGCAAGACCGATCCCGCGGCCAAGGCCAAGGGTGTGTCGCTCGTCGTGATCGAGACCCGCGACCTGGAGGGCTTTCGCCGCGGCCGACTGCTGGAAAAGGTCGGCCAGCAGGGCCAGGACACGGTGGAGCTCTTCTTCAACGACATGCGCGTGCCGAGGGCCAACCTGCTGGGTGGCGAGGAAGGCAAGGGCTTCGCGCAGCTCATGCTGCAACTGCCGCGCGAGCGCCTGGTGCTGGCCATCGGCTGCGCCGCCACGATGCAGCGCGCCGTCGACGAAACGCTGGCCTACACACGCGACCGCAAGATCTTCGGCGACTCGCTGCTGCACCTGCAGAACACGCGCTTCAAGCTGGCCGAGTGCCAGACCAAGGCGACGATCGCACGCAGCTTCCTCGACGACTGCGTGGCGCGCCTCGCGCGCAACGAACTGGACATTCCCACGGCCGCGATGGCCAAGTGGTGGGTCAGCCAGGCCACCTGCGAAGTGGTGGACGAGTGCCTGCAGCTGCATGGCGGCTACGGGTACATGCAGGAATATCCGATCGCCCGCATGTACGCCGACGTGCGCGTCTCGCGCATCTACGGCGGCGCGAACGAGGTGATGAAGGAAATCATCGCCCGCGCGATGGAAAACCAATGAGCGCAGCGCTGGGCCGCCACGGACGGGCGGGCAGCGCAGCGGAGACGGAGACGGAGACATTCCAATGACCAGGCCATGGATGAAGCACTGGCCGCGCGGCTTTCCGCATGCGCTGGCCGTTCCGCAGACCACGCTGTGGCACAACCTGGCGACGAGCGCCGCGCGCTACCCCGAGCGCCCGGCCATCGTCTACTACGACAGCGTGCTGCGCTATGCCGACTACCTGCACCAGGCGCTGGCGCTGGCTGGCCACCTGCAGCGCGCCGGCGTCGCCAGGGGCGACCGCGTGCTGCTGATGAGCCAGAACTGCCCGCAGGTCGCGATCGGCTTCTTCGCCGTGCAGTGCTGCGGCGCGGTCATCGTGCCCGTCAACGCCATGTGCACTGCCGGCGAGGTCGACCACTACCTCGAAGACAGTGGCGCACGCCACGCCATCGTGGCGCAGGAGCTGATGCCGGCCATGCAGCCCGCGCTCGCGCGTGGCGTGCTGCGCGCACTGGTGGTGATCTGCTATGCCGATGCGCTGACGGTGCCGACCGACCTTCCCGTGCCCGAGGTCGTGCGTGCGCCGCGGCAGCGGGTGACGCAGGCTGGTTGCGTGGCCTGGGCCGATGCGCTGGCGGGCGCGCCCGCCACGCCGGTGGATAGCCAGGCCGGCGACCTGGCCGCGCTGCCCTACACCTCGGGCACGACCGGGCGGCCCAAGGGCTGCATGCACACGCACGCGAGCCTGATCGCCTCCGCCGTGGGCGCATGCCTTTGGCGCAACCTGCACGCCGAGTCCGTGGTGCTGGGCGTGGCGCCGATGTTCCATTTGCTGGGCATGCAGAACGCCATGCTCATGCCGGTCTGGCAGGGTGCCACCGTGGTCATGCTGGCGCGCTGGGACGCTGCGGCCGCGGCCGCCCTGATCGAGCGCTACCGCGTCTCGGTCTGGGCCTCGCCGCCGGCCATGCTGATCGACTTCTTCGCGCACCCGGAGGTGCAAGGGCGCGACCTGTCCAGCCTGGCCATGCTCAACGGCGGCGGCGCAGCCATGCCCGAGGCCGTCTCCGCGATGCTCAAGGAACGCTTCGGCATTACCTACATCGAGGGCTACGGCCTGACCGAGACGGCCTCCTTCCTGCACTGCAACCCGCTTGCGGCCAGCAAGCGCCAGTGCCTGGGCATCCCGACCTTCGGCGTCGATTCGCGCATCGTCGATCCCGAGACGCTGCAGGAGCTGCCGCCCGGCGAAACCGGCGAACTGGTCAGCCGCGGCGCGCAGGTCATGCAGGGCTACTGGCGCGACGAGGCGGCCAACCGTGCGGCCTTCCTGGAGATCGATGGCCAGCGCTACTTCCGCACCGGCGATCTCGCCAGCATGGACGCCGATGGCTACTTCTTCATGCGCGACCGCTTGAAACGCATGATCAATGTGAGCGGCTACAAGGTCTGGCCGGCGGAGGTGGAGAGCATGCTCTACGAGCACGCGGCCATCCACGAGGCCTGCATCGTGTCCCGGCCCGACGCCAAGCAGGGCGAATCGGTCTGCGCGGTCGTGGTGCTCAGGCCCGGTCACGCGCTCGACGAGGCCGGGTTGATCGCCTGGTGCCGCGAGCGCATGGCGGTGTACAAGGCCCCGCGCGCGGTGGAGTTCCGCGCGGCCCTGCCCAAGTCCAGCACCGGCAAGGTCGCCTGGCGCGAGATCCAGGAAGCCTTTTCCCGAACCTGAGCACAGACCCAAGGAGACAAACCGATGCAACAAGACATCACACGCCGCCAGGCCCTGGCCTTCACCACACTTGCCATCGCCGCCCTGCCGGCGCTGGCGCAGCAGGAGTTCCCGAACAAGCCGCTGCGCGTGATCGTGCCCTACGCGCCGGGCGGTGGCACCGACACCATCGGCCGCCTCATGGCGACCAAGCTGGGCGAGAACCTGAAGGCCACCGTGGTGGTGGAAAACAAGCCCGGCGCGGGCGGCGTGATCGGCAACGACATGGCTGCCAAGGCGCCGGCCGACGGACACACCATCCTGATGGCCATCACGGTCATGGTGCAGCACCCCGCCCTGATGCCCAAGCTGCCCTATGACCTGCTCAAGGATTTTCAACCGCTGGCCGTGGCCGCCCGCTCGGCCGACCTGCTGCTGGTGCACCGCGACGTGCCGGCCAACACGGTCGAGGAATTCGTCAAGCTTGCCAAGGCCGACCCGCGCACCTACGCGCTGGGTTCCTATGGCAACGGCACCTCGGGCCACATCCATGCGGCCATGCTCAACAGCCAGGCCGGGCTGGACCTCGCCATCGCCCACTACAAGGGCGCGGGCCCGCTGATGGCCGATTTGCTGGGTGGTCAGGTCAAGGTGGGCTTTCTGGACTCGACCACGGCCGCGGCCCAGGTCAACGGCGCCCGCGTCAAGGTGCTCGGCGTGACCGGCGCGCGGCGCTCCCCACTGGCCCCCAACGCGCCGACCTTCACCGAATTGGGGTACAAGTCCTTCGAGCCCTACGGCTGGTTCGCGCTGTTCACGCAAGCCGGCACGCCGCCGGCCATCACCAAGAAGCTGTCCGACGAGATGAACGCCATCCTGGCCCAGCCCGAGGTGCGCAAGCGCCTGGAGGAACTGGGTCTGCTGCCAGGCGGTGAGCCCGTCGCCGAATTCGCCAAGGAGATGCGGCGCGATCTCGACATCTGGGGCCGCGTGATCCGCGAAGCCAACATCAAGATCGACCAATGAACCCCCGATTTTTCGACTTCAAGGGCCACCACGTCTTCGTGGCGGGCGGCTCCTCCGGCATCAATCTGGCCATCGCCGATGCGTTTGCGCAGGCCGGCGCCAAGCTGTCCATCGCCAGCCGCTCGGCAGAGCGCATCGCCGGCGCCGTGGCGCAGCTGCGCACGCACGGTGGCGAGGCCGAGGGCTACAGCGCCGACGTGCGCGATGCCGAGGCCATCGAGGCCGCGCTGCGCACCGCGCGCGAACGCTTCGGCCCCATCGACGTGCTCATCTCGGGTGCGGCCGGCAACTTCGTCGCGCCGGCGCTGGGCATGTCGGCCAAGGGCTTCAAGACCGTGGTCGACATCGACCTGCTCGGCGGCTTCAACGTGGTGCGGGGCGCCCATGCCTTTCTGCGCAAGCCCGGGGCCTCGGTGCTCAACATCTCGGCCCCGCAGGCGGCCAACCCGACGAAGCTGCAGGCGCATGTCTGCGCGGCCAAGGCCGGGCTGGACATGATGGTGCGCGTGCTGGCCATGGAGTGGGGGCCGGACGGCATCCGCGTCAACTCGCTGGTGCCCGGCCCCATCGCCGGCACGGAGGGCATGAAGCGGCTGGCGCCCGATGCCGCGGCCGAGAAGCGGGTCACCGATTCCGTGCCGCTGGGCCGCATGGGCAGCACGCAGGAGGTCGCCAACATGGCACTCGTGCTGGCCTCGCCGCTGGCCAGCTATGTGACCGGCGCCATTCTCAACGTGGACGGCGGCAGCTCGCTGCCGGGCGGCCGCGACTTGGGCGCGAGCCCGCAATGAGCGAGGAGCAGCGATGAGCAAGATCCGTTTCGAACAACAGGGCGCCACCGCCATCCTGACGCTGGACGACGCGCCCGTGCGCAACGCGCTCTCGCCCGAGATGCGCGTGGAGGTGGCCGAGGTGGTCGAGCGCGTGCGCACCGACGCCGCCATCCGCGCCCTCGTGATCACGGGCGCCAACGGGCACTTCTGTTCGGGTGGCGACCTGCGCAACATCGCCAGCGTGGGCCTGGACAACGGCGGCTGGCGCGACCGTCTGCACCTGCTGCACGACTGGCTGGCCAAACTGCTGAGCCTGGACAAGCCCGTGGTCTGCGCGGTGGACGGCGCGGCCTACGGTGCGGGCTTCGGCCTGGCGCTGGCGGGCGACTTCGTCGTTGCCACGCCGCGTGCGCGCATGAGCGTTTCCTTCCTGAAGGTGGGCCTGGTGCCGGACTGCGGCATCTTCTACACGCTGCCACGCGTCGTCGGCCCGCAGCGCGCGCGTGAATTGATGTTGTCGGCGCGCGAGGTCAAGGCCGACGAGGCACTGCGCCTCGGCATTGCGATGGAGTTGGTGGAGCCGGACCAACTGCTGCCGCGCGCGCTGGCACTGGCCAGGAGCTTCGAAGGTGCCTCGCCGATGGCCGTGAGCCTGATCAAGCGCGCCTGCGCGTCCACAGGCGACCTGGTCGGCCAGCTCAATCTGGAGGCCGACGCCCAGGCGTTGGCCATGGGTTCGCCAGAGCACAAGAGCGCGATCCAGGATTTTTTGCAGAAGCGTCCGTCCAGGTTTTCCTGGCCTGGGTAAGCGCAACCCTCCGTCTGGCGTACAGACTGTTGCGCCGGCGCTGCGACAATGCGCGGTTTTGCCGTGGGGCGGTGCGCATGGGGCGCCCGTTGTCGTGCGGGCATCCGGGTGCTGGTCCATGTGCAGGGCTCTGGTATGGCTGTGGGGGATCTGTCTGTGGCTCGGCGCCGGTGCGGTGTCGGCCCAGGCCGTGCAGGTCGTGCCGGGGCAGGGCCAGCTGGCGCTGCATGAGACCGCGGAGGTGCTCGAAGATCCCACCGGCCAATTGACATTGGAGGCCGTGCGCGGCCAGCGCTTTGCGCCGCCCACGGGCGCCGTGTCCAGCTTCGGCTTCAAGTCGTCCGCCTACTGGTTCCGCTTCACGCTCGACAACCCGGGAGCCGCGGCACTGCAGCGGCTGCTGGTCCTGCGCACCAGCTGGTTGGACACGGTGGACCTGTACGCACCGGGGATGGATGGGCAGGCGGTGCACCGGCGCTTTGGCGACGCGCTGCCGTTTCACGAGCGCGAGGTGGACGCGCCGCATTTCGTGGTCGGCCTGCCGATCCCTCCCGGTCAGCACGCCTACTACCTGCGCATCACCAGCACGCAGGCCTTCATGGTGCCCATGGAGCTTTGGGAGTTGAAGGCCTTCCACGAGAGCGACCGGCATTGGTCGGCCTACTACGGCATGGTCTACGGCATTCTGGCCGTGATGGTGCTCTACAACGCCTTCATCTGGACGTCCACGCGCGACCGCAACTACCTGGCCTATTGCGCCTACCTGCTGTCGTTCCTTCTCATGAACACGTCCTACAACGGCTTTGCGTACCAGTACTTCTGGCCCGAATCGCCGCGCTGGAGCAACTGGGCGCACACACCGTTCATCTTCGGCTTCCAGGCCGTGGCGCTGTGGTTCTCGATGCTTTTCCTGGAGTCGCGCGAGCGCATGCCCCGCGTGCACCGCGTGATGCAGCTCTACCTGGCCTTGCTGCTGGCAGCCTGGGTGCTGGTGACGCTGGTCGGCGAGCCAGTGGCCTACAACGCCGTGCCGGTCTACTTCATCTTCCTCGGCACGCCGCTGATTCTCTTGGCGGGCGTGCGCGCCTGGTGGCGCGGCTACCGGGCTGCGCGTTTCTTCGTGCTGGCGACCATGGCCAGCCTGGCCGGCGCCTTCGTCACCGCGCTGACCGTCAGCGGGCTGCTGCCTTACAGCTTCGTGCACTTCCATGCGGCCGAGTTCGGGATCCTCGTGGACGTGGTGCTGCTCTCGCTGGCGTTGGCTGACCGCATCAACCAGCTCCACCAGCAGCGCCGCGCGGCGCAGGCGCTGGCGACGCGGCAGCGGCTGCAGGCCTCGTTCCACCTCGAGAAGGCCAACATCCGGCTCGAACAGCAGGTCCAGGAGCGCACGGCCGAGCTGGCGCGCGCGCGCGACGAGGCCGAGAAGCTCGCGCGGCTGGACGCGTTGACGGGGGTGGCCAACCGGCGTTCGTTCCAGGAGGTGGCCGAGCGCGAGTTCCTGCGCGCGCGGCGCTACGGGCATCCACTCGCGGTGCTGGTGTTCGACATCGATCTGTTCAAGCAGATCAACGACACCCATGGCCATGCGGCGGGCGACGCGGTGATCGGCGCAGTGGCCGGCATCGTGCGTGGCGCGGTGCGCGAGGTGGATTTCGTCGCCCGCATCGGCGGCGAGGAATTCGCGGTGCTGCTGCCCGATGTGCAGCAGGCCGACGCGCAGAGCACGGCAGAGCGCCTGCGCGAACTGGTCGCCTCCTGGCGCGGCAGCTTCGACGGCCAGGTGCTGCGTTGCACGGCGAGTTTCGGCATCGCCACGTTGGCGGCGGACGATGCGGGCTTCGACGCCGTCCTGCACCGGGCCGACGAGGCCATGTACACAGCCAAGCAGTCCGGCCGCGACCAGGTCAGCGTCTACGGCGCACCGTTCTGAAACTCAGCCCGGGATGGTGCCGGGCAACAGGATGCTGCGGTCGACCTTGTGGATGTCGGTGTGGCCGCAGAAGGCCATCGTCACGTCCAGTTCCTTGTGCAGGATCTGCAGGGCCTTGGTGACGCCGGCCTCGCCCATGGCGCCCAGCCCATAGGCCATGGCCCGGCCGATCATGGTGCCGCGCGCGCCGAGCGCCCAGGCCTTGAGCACGTCCTGCCCGCCGCGGATGCCGCCGTCCATCCACACCTCGGTCTTGCTGCCCACGGCGTCGACGATGGGCGGCAGCGCCTCGATGCTGCTGGGTGCGCCGTCGAGCTGGCGGCCGCCGTGGTTGCTGACCACGATGGCGTCGGCACCCACATCCACGGCCAGCTGGGCGTCCTCGGCCACCATGATGCCCTTCAGGATCAGCTTGCCGCCCCACTGCTTCTTGACCCATTCGATATCAGCCCATGACAGGCGCGGGTCGAACTGCTCGTTGGTCCACGCCGACAGCGAGCGCATGTCGGAGACGCCCTTCACATGGCCCACCAGGTTGCGGAAAGTGCGGCGCTGCGTGCCCAGCATGCCCAGGCACCAGCGCGGCTTGGTCGCGAGGTTGACGATGTTGCGCAGCGTGGGGCGCGGTGGCGCCGTCAGTCCGTTCTTCAGGTCCTTGTGGCGCTGGCCGATCACCTGCAGGTCGAGCGTGAGCACCAGCGCGCTGCACCTGGCGGCCTTGGTGCGCTCGATCATGCGGGCCATGGCGTCGCGGTCGCGCATCATGTAGAGCTGGAACCAGAACGGCGCGCTGGTGTTCTCGGCGATGTCTTCGATGGAGCAGATGCTCATGGTCGACAGCGTGAACGGGATGCCGAACTTCTCGGCTGCGCGCGCGGCATGGATCTCGCCGTCGGCATGCTGCATGCCCGTGAGGCCCACGGGCGCGATGGCCACGGGCATCTTCGCGGCCTGGCCGACCATGGTGGTGGCCGTGCTGCGGTTCTCCATGTTCACGGCCACGCGCTGGCGCAGCTTGATCTTGTGGAAATCGGCCTCGTTGGCCCGGTAGGTGCCCTCGGTCCACGAGCCGGAGTCGGCGTAGTCGTAGAACATGCGCGGCACGCGCTTTTCGGCCAGGACGCGCAGGTCCTCGATGGTGGTGATGACGGTCATGGGGGTATTTTCTTTCTCAGATCACTTCACGACCATCAGGGTGAACGGCCAGACGTAGGCCTGCATGGTCACGTACAGGCCCACCAGGCAGGCCAGTGCGATCGAGTGAAAGAACACGTAGCGCAGGATCTCGCCTTCCTTGTTGAACCAGCGCGTGGCCGTGGACGCGACGACGATGGACTGGGCGTCGATCATCTTGCCCATCACGCCGCCCGAGCTGTTGGCCGCGCCCATGAGGTTGGGCGACAGTCCCAGCTGCTCGGCCGCGACCTTCTGCATGCCGCCGAACAGCACGTTGGACGCCGTGTCCGAGCCCGTCAGCGCCACGCCGATCCAGCCCATCAGCGTGCCGAAGAAGGGGTACAGCACGCCGGTGTTGGCGAACGCCAGGCCCAGCGTGGTGTCGGTGCCCGAGAAGCGCGTGAGTGTGCCCAGGGCCAGCATCAGCACGATGGTCAAGAGCGAGTATTTGACCAACCAGATGGTGTTGAAGAAGGTGCGCACGATGGCGACCGGGTTGTACTTCATGACGATCGCGCTGACGATGGCCGCCAGCAGGATGCCGGTGCCGGTGGCCGACAGCAGGTTCAGCGTGTAGACGGCCGCCTCGGGGTGTGGCGCGGGCACCACCGGCGGCACCTTCATGATCAGGTTGTGCAGGCCTTCGATCGGGAACCTGGGTGCGAACAGGCTGTTGAGCCATGCCTTGACGGGCGGCAGTCCCCAGACGAACACGAAGACCGAGAGGATCGCCCAGGGCGTCCAGGCCGCGACCAGGGCCTCCCTGGAGTG
>CAJYRH010000149.1 GCA_913776795.1 uncultured Pseudorhodoferax sp.
GCACGACGTGCAGTGCGATTTCTCGGCGGGCATGCACAATGGCTTCTACCGGGTACGCATCTCCCTGCCGGCGCATGCCTGACGCCCGCCATCGCGGCCGACACCACCTCCTTGCGGCTCCCATGCACATCCTCATCGTGGACGACGAAGCCCTGGCCCGCAGCCGCCTGCGCACGCTGCTGACCGACAGTGGCGGGCACATCCTGGCCGAGGCGGCGAATGCCGCCGAAGCGCTGCAGCTGCTGCGCGCGCCGGGCGGACGGCCCTTCGACGCCGTGCTGCTCGACATCCACATGCCCGGACAGGACGGGCTCTCCCTGGCGCATGCGTTGCGCGCCCTGGCCAGCCCTCCCGCCATCGTCTTCGTGACGGCGCACGCCGACCACGCCGTGAGCGCCTTCGAGCTGGATGCGGCGGACTACCTCACCAAGCCCGTGCGTGCCGAACGGCTGCAGCAGGCACTGGCCAAGGCCCGGCGCGCCGCCGCCCGCCCCCCTGCTGCCTCCCCGGCCCCCGCGGACACGGAGGCGCTGCTGATCCAGGACCGGGGCCGCACCGAGCGCGTGCCGCTGGACGAGGTGGTCTATGTCAAGGCCGAGCTCAAGTACCTCACCGTCCGCACGGGCACGCGCAGCTACATCCTGGACGGCGCGCTGAGCGAACTGGAAGCGCGCTACCCATCCCGCTTCCTGCGCGTGCACCGCAACGCGCTGGTCGCCCGGCGCGCGCTGCGCTCCATCGAGAAGCACTACGACCCGGTGGAAGGCGAAGGCTGGGCCGTGCGCATGCACGGCCTGCCGGAACTGCTGTCCGTGTCGCGCCGGCAGGTGTCCGCCGTCCGCGAAGCGCTGGCGGGCTGAGCCGGTGCAGGCGGCCACCGGCCGCGCAGGATGCGCCGCGGCGCCGTCCAACGAGAAACAACCCAGGAGACAGGCATGACGATCCCACGAGAAAGCCCCCGGAAACACCCGCGGTTGCACGCCGCGCTGCACGCCCTCGCCTGCGCTGCCGCGCTCTGCACGGGCGCCACGGCGGCGGCGCAGGCCAACGGGCCGCAGGCCGGAGCGCCTGCACCGGCGCCGGAGTCCAGCCCGGCGTCTGCCGCCCCGGCCCGGCCGGCCGCGGCCCCGCCCCGCGACGAGTTCTTCTGGCTCGGCGAGATCAACAAGGCATCGGCCGTCATCAACATCGACCAGGGCCTGCTCGACAAGTCCCTGGCGCCGCTGGTGCACGGCGGCATCAGCAAGGTGCTGGCCGACGGCAACCGGCCCGGCGGCAAGCGGCCCCGGCTGGTGATCACCTTCGAGCCCCTGCTCATCGAGGCCGCGGGCCCGCAGATCACGCTGCTGCACGCCGGCCGTTCCAGCCAGGACATGCTCTCCACCGTGCGCGCGGCCATGCTGCGCGACCAGATGCTGCAGCTGGCCGAGGCGCTGAACCAGACGACGGCCACCATGGTCCGGCTGGCCGACAGGCACCAGGCCACCGTCGTGCCCAACTACACGAACGGCGTGGCCGCGCAGCCCAACAGCTACGGCCACTACCTGCTGGGCCTGGCCAGCGGCCTGGACCGCGATGCGCAGCGCATCCGCGAGGCCTATGCCCGCATCGACCGCTCGCCCATGGGCACCACGGTGCTCAACGGCACGAGCTGGCCGCTCGACCGCCAGCGCATGGCGGACTACCTGGGCTTTTCCGCCACGGTGGACAACGCCTACGACGCGGCCCAGGTCTCGGCCGTGGACCAGCCGGTGGAGGCCGGCGCCATCGTCATGGCGATCGCCCTGCATGCCGGCACCTTCATCGAGGACGTGATGACGCAATACGCGCAGCCCCGCCCGTGGATCCTGCTGCAGGAAGGCGGCGGCAACACCTACGTGTCGAGCGCGATGCCGCAAAAGCGCAACCCCGGCCTGCTCAACGCCACGCGCCGCGACGCCTCGCAGGCCCTGACGCTGGGCATGGGCGCGGCCATCCAGGCGCACAACATCCCGCCCGGCATGCAGGACCCCAAGGAAGCGCGCAACAACACCGCCATGGTGCAGAGCGCGATCGACGTGCTGCGCCAGTGGGACCGCATCCTGGGCGCGCTGGTCATCGACCCCCAGCGCGCGCTCGAGGAGTTGAACAGCGACTGGACCGCCTCGCAGGAACTGGCCGACGTGCTGATGCGCAAGTACCGGCTGCCCTTCCGCGTGGGCCACCACTTCGCATCGGAGGTGGTCGAGTACGCCAAGGCCAAGGACATCAAGCCGCTGGACTTCCCCTACGCCGAGGCGCGCCGCATCTATGCGGAATCGGTGCACGGCTCGGAATTCCCCGCGCAGCTCCCCATGGACGAGGCCGAGTTCCGCGCCACGCTGGACCCGGTGGCCATCGTCCGCCACCGCGCGACGGCCGGCGGTCCCCAGCCAGCGGAAATGGCCCGCATGCTCAAGGCCGCCCAGGCGCGCGTGGAACAGCAATCGGCCTGGATCACCGCACAGCGCGCCCGCATCGGCGGCAGCCTCGCGCGCCTGGACCGCGACTTCGACCGCCTCGCCCCCCGCTGACCGCCGGGCCGCGCCACGGCCTGTCCTGTAGCGCCTAAGAGCCTGTTTACGATCTTTTCAGAGTCGACAAT
>CAJYRH010000150.1 GCA_913776795.1 uncultured Pseudorhodoferax sp.
GACAAATGAAGGGGTTACCAATGGGGGATCGCCAATTCCTCGGATCCCATGGACGAACTCATATTCCTGGGCGGCTTCGGTGCCGCGGCCGTGCTGGCCCTCGTGCCCGCCGCGCGGCAGCGCCTGGCGCTGTCGCGCGCCAAGCACCGTTCGCTGGCCGGCCACTCCAAGCTGTCGCGCCGCGTCGCGCGGCGCCTGCCGTTCTACGATTTCGGGCGCGAGCGCTTCTTCGACTCCGACGGAGCACCTGCCGCCGTCGCGGCGCGGCGCGAGGCCGGCCTGGCGCGGCTGGCGGCCCTGTTCGCCGAGCGCTTCCCGAAGACGCTGGCCATGACCGAGGCCGCGCGCGAGGGCATCTCCGACCTGCAATTCACCAGCCGCTACCGGGTGCCCTTCCAATACAGCCGGGTGCTGCGTGAGAGCCTCGGGATGGGCGCCTTCGTGCAGTCGAGCCAGGGCGTGCAGGTCACGGACCTGGACGGCAACAGGTTCTACGACCTGGCGGGCTCCTACGGCGTGAACCTGTTCGGCCAGGACTTCTACAAGTCCTGCATCGCCGAAGGCAGCGCGCGCGTGCAGGACCTGGGGCCGGTGCTGGGCAGCTACCACCCGGCCGTGCTCGACAACGTGCGCGCACTGCGCCGCATCTCGGGCAAGGAGGAGGTTTCCTTCCACATGTCCGGCACCGAAGCCGTGATGCAGGCCGTGCGGCTGGCCCGCTACCACACGCGGCGCACCCACATCGTGCGCTTCTGCGGCGCCTACCACGGCTGGTGGGACGACGTGCAGCCCGGCATCGGCAACCCGGTCCCGGCCGAGCGCACCTACACGCTGCGCGACATGGACGAACGCACGCTGCGCGTGCTCGGCAGCCGGCGCGACATCGCCTGCGTGCTGGTCAATCCGCTGCAGGCCCTGCACCCGAACGCCAACGCACCGTCGGACTCGGCCCTGGTCGCTGCGCGTCCGGCACCGGCCTTCGACCGCACGGCCTACACCGCCTGGCTGCAGCGCCTGCGCGCCGTGTGCAGCGCGCGCGGCATCGTGCTGATCTTCGACGAGGTGTTCCTGGGCTTTCGCCTGGCACCTGGGGGCGCGCAGGCGTATTTCGGCGTGCAGGCCGACATGGTGACCTACGGCAAGACCCTGGGCGGCGGCCTGCCGGTCGGCGTGGTCTGCGGCCCGCACCGGCTCATGCGGCGCTGGCGCGAGGACAGGCCGGCCGACATCTGCTTCGCACGCGGCACCTTCAACGCCCACCCGTACGTGATGGGCGCCATGCAGGTGTTCCTGGAGCGGCTGGCCACGCCTGCGGTACAGGCCATGTACGCGCACCTGGACGCGCGCTGGGAAGGCCGCGCCACGCAGCTCAACGGCCTGCTGGAAGGCGCCGGCGTGCCGGTGCGCGTGGGTGCCATGTCCACGGTCTGGGCCGTGGGCTTCACCCAGGCATCGCGCTACCACTGGATGCTGCCCTGCTACCTGCGCGAACAGGGTCTGGCACTGAGCTGGGTCGGCACCGGCCGGCTGATCTGGAGCCTGAACTACGGCGATGCGGAGTTCGCCGAGGTGGCGCGCCGCTTCGTCGCGGGCTGCCAGGCCATGCAGGCCGATGGCTGGTGGTGGCAGGACGCGGGCCTCACAAGAAAGACGATCCAGCGCCGCATCCTGCGCGAGATGTTCGCCAGGGCCTGAGTGGCTTTGCCGCGCAACCCGGCTGCCGGTCGCCTGCGCGGCGTTACCCACGCGAAAGCCGCCGGCAGCCTGGGCCAGCCAGGTCGGCAGCGGCCCGTGGTCTGTCCACGCCATGCGGTGCGCAAGCGTCGCGCCGCGGACCGGTGGCTCAGCGGGCTGTGCCCTGCACGCCGTGCATGGGATCGATCAACTCGCCGCGCAGCAGTGCGAGCGGGGCCTTCCAGTACAGCTTGATGTCGTGGAAGGGGTCGGTCAGGATCTTGGTGGCCCAGGCCAGGCCGGCCATCACGCCCTGCAGCCAGAACAGGTGCACGGTGCGCATCAGCACGGCGGCCACGCCGAGCGCGAGCCAGGCCAGGCCCACGTGGCGAGCCCAGCCTTCCAGGCCGCTGGCCGGCTCGACCAGGCCGAACAGGCCGGGCGCCATCCACAGCAGCAGCGGCACCGCCACCCACAGCAGCATCAGGACCACCTTGCGGCGCAGGTTGTAGCCGACCTTGATGGCTTCCTTGTGTGCGTGCGTGGCCTGGTTCACATGGTCGTAGCCCCTGGGCTCGAAGAAGAAGTGGCCGGCCTGGCGGCTGACCATGGCGACCGTCCAGGCCAGCAGCGCCGCCACAGCCGGATCGATGAGTAGCAGCACGTAGCTGCACACGAAGGTACAGGCCGACAGCAGGTGCAGGCTCTGGTTGATGCGGCTGTGGTGGTAGTAGCGGTGGTCGTCGTCGCGCTGGACCTGCACCGTGCGGAAGAAGTCGTTCATGGAAACCCCCGTTGTCATGCGGCGCGATCGTGACGAGCGCGCATGAAGCACTGATGACATGGGGCCCGCGCTCAACCGCTGCGCGAGCGCCGCGGGCGGACGGGGGGCGGAGCCGAGGAAGCGCAGGCATCGGCCCAGCCGGCCACCTGTTGTGCGCTGGCGGGCACCATGCCGAACAGCAGGC
>CAJYRH010000151.1 GCA_913776795.1 uncultured Pseudorhodoferax sp.
GCGTGTGGAAGGTCCGGCGAAGCCGCTCCAGCGGCGCGCGCGCGCCCGGTGTGTCGTGCAGCGCCTGCACGGCGGCCAGGCCGTCCTCGGCGACGGCGGTGGCCTCGTCGAGGAAGATCTGCAGCAGGTCGGCCTGCGCATCGGCCTCGGCGGCGTCACCGGCCGTGGGCGTGGCCTCTTGCGGTGCTTCCGCTTCGCTGCCGGGTGGGGCGCCGGCAGGTTCCGGGGCGCTGTTCCCGCGCAGGCGGAACAGCCCCTGTTCGTCGTCGTAGACGAACAGCTGTTGCGCCAGCTGGCGCTGGTAACCCAGCATGCCGACCAGCAAGCCCAATGCACCCAGGCTGCTGCCCAGGCGCTCGAAGCTGGTGTTGGAGACGGCGGTCTCGTCGGCCTGGTCGGCCATGTAGCCCGCCACCGTCTGGCGCATGCGCAGCACGGCATGGGCGGCCTGCTCCAGGTCCAGCACCGAGAGCATACCGTGCATCTGCGCGAGCTGGGCGACGACCCTGCCGAGCACGCCCTTCTCGCGCGGTGCGCGGAAGTACTGGTCCAGCCCCTGCTCGATTTCCGCCAGCAGACGGCCCAGTTCTGCCGAGACGCTGGCCATGGTCTGGCGTTCGCTGACGCCGTGGTAGAGCGCCTCCATCCAGCCGTCCAGGGGCTCGGGGACGTGGCCCTGCTGCACGTCCGCCAGCCGCTCGGCCAGCAGCGCAGCGCGCGCGCGCAGGTCGGCGCCGCTCTGGTCCAGGTCGGCGTAGGCCGTGTCCAGGTACAGCAGGGCGGTCGCCACCTCGAGCGCGAGTGCGGCCGAGGGCGGCACGGGCGGCGTGCCACCCACGCGCCAGGCGGCCTCGACGGCCTGCAGCAGGGCCTGTGCCAGCACGGCGCTGTCGTCGTGCAGCCTGGCCAGCGCGTCGGCCAGCTGCAGCAGTTGCTCGTGCGCGGTTCGGAGGCGGTGGGCATCGCCGCCGGCCACGGCGGCCCAGGTCTCGCTGGCAGCGGCGATGCGCTTGCGCGCCTGTGCCAGCAGCGCCGGATGGAAGCGGCCGAAACGGCGCTGCGTGTAGTCGGCCGCGCCGCTGGCGTCCAGCCCATGGGCAGCGCGCACGGCGCCCAGTGTGCCGGCCTCGGCATCGGCGGGTGGCGCGGCGCGGGCGCAGTAGAAGAGCAGTTCGTCCACCAGTGGGGCGGCGGGAGCGGCGTCGCCGCGGGCCAGCGCCGCGTACTGCGTCAGCACACCCGAGGCGATGCGCTTGGTGTACAGGTCGGCCGGCACCAGGCCCAGCGCCAGGGCCTGGAAATAGCCCGCCGCCAGCAGCCAGAAGCTGCGCTGCGCAGGTGCGTCGCTGCCGGTGGCCAGGCCCAGGGCCAGGTCGTGCAGTGCCTGCGCGGCGGCGGGGTCGGCCGTCTTCACGACCTTGAGCACGGCCTGGTCGAAGCGGCTGCGCAGGGCAGCGTCGGGGTGCAGCGCCTGCGCACCGGGCGGCAGCTCCGGCGCCGTTGCCAGGGGTGGGGCCGCCCACAGGTCGACCGGGCGGCTGCGTCCGGCGCCGGCCAGCGCCTGCATGTCCCGGTACTGCGGAAACAGCTCGACCGGCGCGGCGGGCTTGTGCGACAGCAGGGCCTGCAGGTACTCGGTGATGGCCAGGCCGGCCTGCTCGACCTGTGCGACAGCTTCGTCGGTGCAGGGCTGTTGCTGCTCGGCAAAGCGCTGGACGGCGGCCTCCATGGCATCGGCCAGTGCAGCGCAGGCGGGCTGCCCGACCAGGTGCAGCGCGCCCCCGCACTGGTGCAGCAACTGCCCCGCCTGGAGCAGGTGCTGCAGGCCCGGCACGTGGAAGCCGCCGCCTGCTGCGTCGGCCTCGCGGCGGTAGCGGTGCAGGCATTTGGCGGCTGTGTCCAGCGTGCGGCGCAGTTCTTCGAGCACCCAGGCGACGGGGCCGAGGTCGAGGATCGGCTGCGGCGTGGCGGGCAGGGCGGTGGGGTCGGTCACGTCGGTTCAGTCTCGATTCGGCAGCACGGCGTTTGCGCCCAGCAGGTGAGCGCGAACGAAGACGCCAGTTTCGGCTTTCATGCGGCGCTTCTGATGGCAGCGAGCGGTCAACGCCCGAATCCAGGCTCGCGCGGCCTGGGTGCGGGGGAGGATGCGGCGAGGCCTTCGAGCAGGTGCGCGCCGGCCACCACCCCCTGGGTGGCGCGTTCCAGTGCGGCCATGGCATCGTGGGTGTCGGACTGCAGGGCCTGCACGAGGCCGCCGATCAGCGCGGCGGCATCGGCCGAACGTGCCGCCAGGCGCTTTGCCTCGCTGGCCACCATGGCGAAGTCCTGTCCACACGCCTGGGCCGATGCGGCCTGGATGGCGGCATTCAGTGCCAGCACCTGGGCCTGCTCGGCCAGGTCCGCGGCCAGTGCCCTGAACTCGCCCATCTGCTGCGAGGACTCGCCCATGCGCTTGAGCCGCCTGGCCGCGTCCTGGATTTGCGCACGCGCCCGGTTCATCGCGCCGGTGGCGCCGTGCAGGCCTTCAGGCATCGATGGCCAGGAACTTGGGCGAGCGCGCCAGCGCCTGCAGATCCAGCACCTGCCAGGAGCCGCCCTCGGCATCGCTCAGTTGCAGCCCGGGCCGGGCCGGGTCGTCGGAGAGGACGGACGCGGCGGGCGCGAAGCCGTCCGCGCCGCGCAGGCCCAGCAGGCAGTCGATGCGCAGCGCACAGTTCAGGCCCATGGCAGGCGGCAGGCAGAGCAGCTTGGGCTCCGGTGCCGCCGCCGTACCCATGCTGCTGGGCGTGTCGCCGTCCAGGAACCGTCCCAGGTCGACCACGCCGCAAGGTTCGCCGCGCAGATTGGCCACGCCCAGGAACCACGGGCGCGTGTGGGGAACCGTCTGCACGGCCGTCCACGCGAGGATCTCGCCGGCCTGGGCCAGCGGAATGAGGCAGTGCCGGCCACCGGCTTGCACGGCCAGCCAGTGCGGTGCCGGCAGGTCGGGGGAAGGTGCATGCTGGGCCATCGCGCTGCCAGTGACGGGCCAGGTCACGCGTCGGCGCGCCCGTACTGCAGCACGGCCTGCAGCAACTGGTCCTTGGTGAAGGGCTTGGTCAGGTGGTCGAGCGCGCCGACCATGCGGCCGCGGGCCTTGTCGAACACGCTGTCCTTGGACGACAGCATGACCACCGGGATGGCGGCGAAGCGCGCACTGCGCTGGAGGATGGCGCAGGTCTGGTAGCCATCGAGCCGGGGCATCAGGATGTCGCAGAAGATCAGCTGCGGCGCGTGGTCGTTGACCTTGGCCAGTGCATCGAAGCCGTCTTCGGCCAGCAGCACCTCGTGGCCGGCCTGCTTGAGGAAGATCTCGGCACTGCGGCGGATGGTGTTGCTGTCATCCACCACCAGCACCTTGCAGCGGGTTGCGTTCGTGCTCACAGGCTCTCCTCAGCCAGTCGTCTCGGGCCCGGCGCAGCAGCAGAAAGCCTGCCGCGCCGGCGGACGGTCAGATCTGCACCATCTCGAAGTCTTCCTTGCGCGCGCCGCATTCGGGGCAGGTCCAGTTCATGGGAACCTGGTCCCAGGGCGTACCGGGCGCAATACCGTCCTCAGGGACGCCGGCCGCTTCGTCGTAGATCCATCCGCAGATCAAACACATCCAGGTCTTAGGGTCGGTCACAGCTTAAGTGGGTGAGGATTAACATGT
>CAJYRH010000152.1 GCA_913776795.1 uncultured Pseudorhodoferax sp.
CGCTTCGGCAGAGCGGCCTGCCAGGCTGCGCACCTCGGTCGCCACCACGGCGAAGCCGCGTCCCTGGTCGCCCGCACGAGCGGCCTCCACGGCCGCGTTCAGCGCCAGGATGTTGGTCTGGAACGCAATGGAATCGATGGTGCCGATGATGCTGGCGATCTTGCCCGAGCTCTCGTCGATGCCCTTCATGGTGTCGACCACCCGGGCCACCACCGCGCCACCGCGCCCGGCCACGCTGGATGCGTTTTCGGCCAGGCTCTTGGCCTGGCGCGCGTTGTCGGCGTTCTGGCGCACGGTGGAACTGAGTTGCTCCATCGAGGCCGCTGTTTCTTCCAGGGCCGACGCCTGCTGCTCCGTGCGCGCCGACAGGTCGTTGTTGCCGTGCGCGATCTCGGCGCTCGCGGTCGCCACGCCATCGGCATTGCGGCGCACACCGGCCACCACGGATGCCAGCTGCTGCTGCATGTCGCGCAGCGCCAGGGCAAGATCGGCGGCCTCGTCACGGCCCTCCGCCTGAACGGGCTGGGTCAGGTCGCCGTCCGCGATGCGACGCGCCACCGCGCCGGCCTGTGCCAGCGGCTGCGTGATCGACCGCGCAATGGTCCATGCGAACAAGGCCCCCAGCAGCACGGCCGCGATGCCGCTGGTCAGCAGCACGGTCTGCCCCTGCGCAGCTGCGCTTTCGGCACGTTCCAGCGCCTCGGTGTACAGGTCCTGCTGGCGCTTTTCCAACGCCAGGATGCTGTCGCTGTAGGCGATGGACAGCGGGCGCAGGGTGCGCTCCAGCTCGGCCGACACGTCTTCGCCGGCCTGGCGGCGTTTGAGCAGCGCGGCACGCGGCGTCCGATAGGCCTCGCGGCGCTCGTCGATCTCCTGCAGCATGCGCTTGCCGATCTCGGTGCGCACCAGCTGGTGCAGCCGCTCGCGCGAGGCGGCAGTGATCTGCGATGTCCTGTCCATGTCGGCCTGCCAGCGCGGAATGCGGCTGGTGTCCGAGTCCAGCAGTGCAGCCTCGGTGCGCACCCAGTTCAGTTCGATCGTCTGGCGCCAGCGGATCGCCACCTCCTGCCGCTCCTTGTCCACCGTGCCCAGCTGCTGGGTCGCCGCGTCGGACTGCCCCAGCCGCCACCAGCCCATGGCAGCGCTGGCTGCCACGATCAGAAGGATCACACCGAAGGCCAGCCCCAGCCGCGCCCCGATGCGCAGATTGCGCAGGCCGCTCATGAACGCACCTCCGCGCGCGCGGCGCATCGGGCTGCAAGAGAAGAAAAGACGTGCATGGAAGTACCGCCGATCGAGAAAGGTTGGAGCCACGCTGCTGCGCACGCGGCACCGGATCCTCGGGACATCCCGGCGTTGGCAGGCGGGTGGACTCGCCCCCGTCGAGTCTGCGGACACCATGGCCTGCCCTGCGTGCGCGGCGACACACCGCGATTGCCGTCGAGAATTTTAACATCGACTAAAAAATGAAGCTAAATTTTTGCAAAATTTGTTCACCTTTTGGACTAGTTTGACGGCGGTCAAGCACCCAGGCTGGCGCTGGGCCAGGGCAGGGCTTCACTGGCTCGCAGCGGACGCGGCCAGTGGCCAGCCATGGCGGCCAGCATGCCGGGCACCGTTGCTGCCGGGTCCTCGCCAAGCATGCGCACCACGCAGATGCCATCGGCGCCGTGCCGCGCCGCCTCGGTGATCTGCCAGGACTGCAGCACCCCGCCAATCGCCACCACCGGTGCGCCGGCCATCGCACACCACCAGGCCAGGTTGTCCAACCCCTGCGGGCGCCAGGGCATGGCCTTGGTGAGCGTCGGCCAGACCGGGCCGCAGGCGATGTAGGCTGGCGCCAGGCTGCGTGCCCGTGCCAGCTCCCACAGGCTGTGCGAGCTGATGCCCAGCGCCAGGCCCGAAGCACGCAGCGCCGCACGGTCCTGCGCGTCCAGTGCGAGGAGATCCTCCTGGCCCAGGTGCACGCCGTGGGCACCGCAACGGGCGGCCAGCTCCCAGTGGTCATTGACGAACAGGCGCGCGCCAGCGGTACGGCAGGCCGCGGCCGCATCGGCCACCTCGGCCTGCAGTGCCACATGCCAGCGCTCGTCGGCCTGCGCCGGCCGCTTGATGCGCAGCTGCAGGCTGCGCACGCCGGCGGCCAGCACCGCACGCACGCGGGCGGCACTGTCGACGATGGCGTACAAGCCCAGCGGCGCGGCGTGGCCGGCTGGCGCCACGGTGAACGCCGGCGCGGTGTCCCAGCCCATCTGCGGCAGCAGCGCGGGCTGCGCATGGAAACCCGGCCGCGCCAGCACCTGTCCCGCGCCACGCCCCGCCGCGTGGCCGTGGCCCAGCGCATGCGTGGCGGCCATCTTGGCCAGCACCACTGCGTCGGCCGGGACGAAGCCGTGCGCCAGCGCCGCCGCCGCGCTGCTCGCGAAGGTGCAACCCGTCGCGTGCGTATTGCCGGTGCCGATGCGCGGCAGCGCCAGCCAGCCGCTCGCGTGTGCGCTGTCCAGCCAGTCCAGGGCCAGGCCGGCCTCGTCGTGCGTCGCATCGTCGGGCGTGTCGGCCGGATCCCCACCGGTGATGCAGACGGACTGCGCGCCCAGCGCACGCAGGGCCTGCGCGGCAGCGGGCACCTCGTCGCGCCGCAGCGCAGGCAGGCCCAGCAGCCGTGCGGCCTCGCGGCGGTTCGGCGTGATCAGCGTGGCGCGCGGCAACAGGTGGGTGCGGTAGCCCGCGACCGCGGCATCGTCGGCGAAAGTGGCGCCGCTGCTGGCGCCCAGCACCGGGTCGACCACCAGCGGCAGACCAGGCGCGGCCTCGCGCAGCCGGTCGGTCCAGGCCGCCACGCTGCGCATCTGCGCGGCGTCGGCCAGCAGCCCGGTCTTGAGCGCGGCCGGTGGCATGTCGGCTTCGAGTGCGGCCAGCTGGGCGTCCAGCAGTGCAGGGCTGACCGCCTCGACGCGGGTGATGGCCTGCGAGTTCTGCGCAGTGACGGCGGCCACCACGCCGCAGTAGTGCGTGCCGGGCCAGGCATCGAGCGCACGCTGGTCGGCGGCGAGGCCGGCGCCGCCGCTGCTGTCGGTGCCGGCAATGCTCCAGACGCGCTTCATGCTGTCCCTCCGATCAGCAGCGGCGCGCCGCCGACGGGCGTGCTGGGGACGGCGAAGTCCTGGCGCGCCATCACGCCAGCCTGCCAGGCCGCCCTGCCCGCCTGCACCGCGGCGCGGAACGCACCGGCCATGCGCACGGGGTCGCGCGCCTGGGCCACGGCCGAATTCAGCAGCACGGCGTCGAAACCCAGCTCCAGCGCCTGGGCCGCGTGCGAGGGCGCGCCGATGCCGGCATCGACGATCAGCGTGGCATCCGACAGCCGTTCGCGCAGCGTGCGCAGCGCGAACGGGTTGAGCAGGCCCTGGCCCGAGCCGATGGGTGCGCCCCAGGGCATCAGCACCGGACAGCCCACGTCGAGCAGGCGCCGGCACAGCACCCGGTCGTCGGTGCAGTACGGCCACACGACGAAGCCCTCGCGCACGAGCTGCTGCGCCGCCTGCAGCAGCTCGAACGGGTCGGGCTGCAGCGTGTGCTCGTCGCCCACCACCTCCAGCTTGAGCCAGGGCGTGTCGTACAGCTCCCGCGCCATGGCGGCCAGCTGCACGGCCTCGCGCGCGGTGCGGCAGCCGGCGGTGTTGGGCAGCAGCCGCGCGCCCTGGCGCTGCACGGCCTCGCGCACGATCGCGACGAAGCCGTTGTCGCCGCCGGCCGCCAGCGCGCGGCGCAGGCCCACGGTGACCACCTGTGCGCCCGACGCCTCGATGGCCTGCCCCAGCACCTGGGGCGAAGGGTAGCCGGCGGTACCGAGCAGCAAGCGGCTCGTGAGCGTGGTGCCGGCAAGCTGCCAGCTGTCGTCGTGCGTGGATCCAGCCTCAGGCATGGTTCATCCTCCGGTGATGGGTTGGAACAGAACGACGGCGTCGCCAGCGTGAAGTGCGTAGTCATGACGGTGGCCGCGCGCGACGAAGACGCCGTTGACGGCGGTGCCGACAGCCTCGGGCCGGTGGCCCAGCGCCGCGACCAGCGTGGCCAGGCAGGTGCCGGGCGGCAGCGCATGCGGCTGGCCGTCGAGGACGATGGCCACGGTGCCCTGCCTCATGCGGCCTCCCTGCGCACCAGCAGCGCCAGCGCGTCTTCGACCAGGGCTGGCGCCATCAGCCAGCCATGGCGGAACAGGCCGTTGATGCGCAGCAGCCCGTTCTGGTGCTCGGTGCGCGGCAGATGGTCCGGCAGTGCCGGGCGCAGGTGCCGGTCTAGCCGCAGGATCCGCGCTTCGGCCAGCATGGGCAGCACGCTGTGCGCCGCGCTCATGAGCTCCATGGCGCTCTTGAGCGAGACCGGCGAGCGGTCATCGCTCTCGATCTCGGTGGCGCCCAGGAACAGCAGCCCGTCGGGTCGCGGCACGAGGTAGACGCGGTGGCGCGGGTGCACCAGGCGCACCGGCCGCCTGAGCCCATGGCCGGGCGCATGCAGCCACACGGTCTCGCCGCGCACGCCGCGCAAGGGCATGGCCGGGCGGGCGCCCAGGCCGCGCACGTCGATGGCGCAGTCGAAGCTGGCGCTGCCTCCATCGGCGAACCGCAGCCGCCCCGGCAGGACCTCGGCGACCGGCCGCTGCCAGTGCCAGGCCACGCCTTCGGCTGCCGCATGCAGCGCGGCCATGGTGGCCAGCGGATCGATCTGCGCCTCGCCCGGCAGCAGCCAGGCATGCGCTGGTGGCGCCAGCGCGGGTTCCAGCCGCGCCAGCGCCGCCG
>CAJYRH010000153.1 GCA_913776795.1 uncultured Pseudorhodoferax sp.
GCCGCCGTCAGCGGCGCCGACGGCCTGGACCGGGCGCGCGCCGGCGGCATCTCGGCGGTGGTCCTCGACGTGCATCTACCCGACATGGACGGCTTCACGGTCTGCAGACTGCTGCGCGAGATGCCCGAGACCATGGTGCTGCCCGTGCTGCACGTGTCGGCCACCTACGTGGACACCGCCGACCGCGTGGCCGGCCTGAACTCCGGCGCCGACGCCTACCTGGAGCACCCGGTCGAGCCGGCGGTGCTGGTGGCCACGGTGCAGGCACTGATCCGGGCGCGCATCGCCGAGGAACAGTTGCGCGAGACCGAGCAGCGCTACCGGCAGCTGCTGCTGGAACGCGAACAGGCCGCACGCGCCAATGCCGAGCGCCACAGCCGCACCAAGGACGACTTCGTCGCCGTGCTCTCGCACGAACTGCGCAACCCGCTCAACGCCATCCTCATGAACGTGCACGTGCTGCTGCGCAAGCCGCAGGCGCCGGACATCGCCAAAGGTCTGGACGCGATCCGGCGCAACGCGCAGACGCAGGCGCGCATCATTTCGGACATCCTGGATGTGTCGCGCATCAACTCGGGCAAGCTGACACTGCAGCGCGAGCCGTCCGACCCGGTGGCGCTGGTGCAGTCCTCCATCGACGCCATGCGCCAGCAGATCGGCAGCCGCCAGCTGCGCCTGGAGCTGGACCTGCAGGCCAAGGGCCTGGTCCTGCTGGACCCGGCGCGCTTCCAGCAGATCTTCTGGAACATCTTCAACAACGCGATCAAGTTCTCCAACCCGGGCGGGACCGTCCGGGTCGCGCTGGCGCGCACGCCCGAGCAGCTGGAACTGACGGTCACCGACCAAGGCAAGGGCATCGCGCCGGCCTTCCTGGACCGCGTGTTCGAGAAGTTCACGCAGAGCGAGGCGCCCGGCAAGCGCGCCAGCGGCGGGCTCGGGCTCGGCCTGTCCATCGTCAAGCACCTGGCCGAGCTGCACGGCGGCGGCGTGTCGCTGAGCAGCCCCGGCCTGGACGCCGGCACCACCGCCCGCGTGTGGTTGCCGACGCAGGCTCCCGGCACCGACGGCAGCACGGCGCCCGACACCCAGCCCGGCGCGCTCGACGAATCCGCACTGGCCGGCCTGAGCGGACGCCATGTGCTGGTCGTTGAGGACGACCGGGACGCGGCCGAGATGCTCGGCCACATCCTCGAGGACCGTGGCGCTGCGGTGCGCATCGCAGGCGACCACGACAGCGGCCTGGCGGCGCTGCAGACGCGCCGGCCCGATTTGTTGCTGAGTGACATCGGCCTGCCCGGCCGGGACGGGTACGCGCTGATCCGGGCGTGGCGCGCCCGCGAAGCGGCGCAGGGCCTGCCCCGCCTTCCCGCCATCGCGCTGACCGCATTCGGCCGGCCTGACGACCGCGCCATGGCGCTGCAGGCCGGCTTCGATGCCCACGTGGCCAAGCCGTTCGAGCCGCAGCTGCTGCTCAACGCGATCCGCCGGCTGCTCGTCTAGCAACCTGCCACTGTCGTCCGGGCGGCACTGACGTGCTGCTGCGCTTTCGTCGCCAGGGCGGCCTACGGCGCCGCCATTGAGCGGCGGTCAACGCCACGGACTACAGGGCAGCTGCATGGAGGCCGGCAGACCGTGCCGTGTGTCCGGCCGCAAGCTCATCGCCATCCCATTTCTGCCGACAGGAGCCATTGCCATGCCGCTGACGCACCCGCGCCACGCCCCCTCCATCCTTGTCGCCTGCGCTGCGCTCGCCCTGCTCGGCGGCTGCGGCGAGGCGTCGCGCCTGCCCGAGACCGGCGTGGCCGGCCCGGCGCCGCAACTGCCCGCCCCCAGCACCAGCCTGATCCCCACCGTGAAGGTGGCGCCGGCCGAAGGCTGGCCTGCCGGCGCTGCCCCGAAGCCGGCGCCCGGCCTCGGCGTCACGGCCTTCGCGCGTGGCCTGGACCATCCCCGCTGGCTGGCCGTGCTGCCCAACGGCGATGTCCTGGTGGCCGAGAGCAACAAGCCCGCCAACGCCGGAGAAGGCAAGAAGCCGTCCATCAAGGGATGGGTGCAGGGCCTGTTCATGAAGCGCGCCGGCGCCGAGGTACCGAGCGCCGACCGCATCACCTTGCTGCGCGACGCGGACGGCGACGGCGTGGCGGAAGTGCGCAGCGTGCTGCTGCAGGGACTCACCTCCCCGTTCGGCATGGTGCTGGTGGGCCAGACGCTGTACATCGCCAACGCCGACGCCGTGGTCAAGGTCCCTTACGAGGCGGGCCAGACGCAGATCACCGCCGCGCCGACCAAGCTGGTGGATCTGCCCTCGAAGATCAACCACCACTGGACCAAGAACCTCATCGCCAATGCCGACGGCAGCAAGCTCTACGTCACCGTGGGCTCCAACAGCAACATCGGCGAGAACGGCATGGAGAACGAGGAAGGCCGCGCTGCGATCTGGGAGGTGGACACCCAGACCGGCCAGCACCGCGTCTACGCGTCCGGGCTGCGCAACCCCAACGGCCTGGCGTGGGAGAGGACTACAGGCAAGCTGTGGACCGTGGTCAACGAGCGCGACGAACTCGGCAACGACCTCGTGCCTGACTACCTCACGTCGGTGGACGAAGGCGCCTTCTACGGCTGGCCCTGGAGCTACTTCGGCCAGAACGTGGACGAGCGCGTGAAGCCGCCCCGGCCGGAGATGGTGGCCAAGGCGAAGTCACCCGACTACGCACTGGGCGCGCACGTGGCGCCGCTGGGCCTGGCCATGGGCGACGGGCAGGCACTGGACGGCAAGCTCGGGGCCGGCGCCTTCATCGGCAACCATGGTTCGTGGAACCGCAAGCCGCCCAGCGGCTACAAGGTGGTGTTCGTTCCGTTTATGGATGGCAAGCCCCAGGGCTTGCCGCGCGATGTGCTGACCGGCTTCCTGAGCGACGACGGCAAGGCGCTGGGCCGACCGGTGGGCGTGGCGCTGGATGCGCGTGGCGGCCTGCTGGTGGCCGACGACGTGGGCAACGCCGTGTGGCGCGTCCGTGCCAACAGACCTTGACCCAGGCACGGGCGCTGCGCGCCGGCGCCGTCCGGCCGACCACCCCGGATGCCGTTGACTTCTGCGAGGCCACGCCGGCGGCAGCCTTTGGCCTCCGCTTGCAGGCCGCCACGACCCGACGACCGGTCATGGCGACCGGCGCGGCGGCCACCGCCACCATGCCCATGCCACGGCCATGCCGAACACGGTGTAGGCGCAGGTGAACACCCAGTCTGGCGCATCCCAGTACAGCAGCCGGTGCAGCCAGTGCTGCAGGAAGCCGCCGTGATAGGCGCCGTGCCCGGCGGCACGGCGCAGGGCGATCTCCCAGACCGTCAGTGGGCACATCGCGCCCAGCCAGGCCTGCGCTGCCACAAAGGCGATCGCGCCCAGGTGCGCCAGGCGCAGCCACCAGCGGTTGACCCAGTGCCACCGCGCCAGGTTGCCGCCGATGACGACGAGCAGACCGCACACCACGAACAGCACGACGGCCACGTGCAGCACGAGCACCGCATCGGCCAGCAGGCCGTAGGTGGCAGGCGTCACGGGTGCCTCTCGGGGCCAGGCGCCGGCGTCCGGTGCGCCGAGATGCACGACAGCACGGCCGCCGTCACCAGCACCATGGCGGCCCATTCCCAGGCCGTGGGCCAGCGTGCCTCCCACAGGAATCCGTAGAGCAGCGCAAACAGCGTCTCGAATACCACCATCTGGCCGACCAGCGTGAGGGGCAGCAGCCGGCTGGCCTGGTTCCACAGGGCGTTGCCCAGCACCGAGGCCAGCAGCGCCACGCCGGCCGAGACGCCCACGAAGCGCCACCAGGCCGCACCGCCCTGCAGCCCCAGGTCGGCCAGCACGAAGGCCGGCACCGCCAGCACCAGCGCCTGCGCGCCCGTGACCACGCCCGTCAGCAGGCTCCAGTCGTGCGCCGACACACCCTGTAAACGCGCCAGTTGACGGCTGTTGCCCACCGCGTAGCTGGACCACGAAACCAGCGCGCCGACCGCGCAGCCCAGGCCCAGCCAGCGCTGCAGCGGCGGTTGGGCGGATGCGCCTGCGAGAGACGCCCAGGCGATGCAGGCAACGCCAGACAGCCCCAGGGCCAGGGCCGGTGCGAGCCGGCGCAGCGGCACCGCGCCGGGCCCGCGGCTGCCGACCCACGTCACCGCGACCGGCAGGAATCCGATCACCAGTGACGTCATGGCCATGCCGCCGATCTGCACTGCGCTGGCCAGCAGCACGTAGTACAGGCTGTTGCCCAGCAGGCTCAGCCAGACCAGCGCGCGCCATTCGCGCCCGCCCACATGCGGCCGCAGCGCAGGCCAGCGCGGCAGCAGCAGCATGGCGGCGATCAGGCCGTAGGCCAGGTAGCGCGCAGCAGACAGCTGCAACGGGCTGAATTCAGGGGCGAGCTCTGGCGCCAGGAACACCAGGCCCCAGGCTGCCCCGGCGGCGGTGCCACAGGCAACACCGAGCCAGGTGCCCTTGGAGGCAGACATGCGCAGGTCTCCGTCGCGACAAAAAAGGTGCGAGCTTAGCTGCATGTAGTCGCCGTCCGACAAGCATTCCCGCCCGGGACTGCCGCAGGGACGCCGCCCGCACTTCCGCTGCAGCGCCACGCCCGCGCCTAGGCTTAAGCCATGCGCGCTTTCTCACCCGGTCGCGGTACCAAGATCCTGCTCGCCCTGCTCGGCGTCCTTGTCGTGATCCTGCTTCTCTTCGATTGGGACTGGCTGCGTGGGCCACTGAACCGTGCCATCACCGAGAAGACCCAGCGCCGGTTCGACAGTTCGCACCTGGCAGTGAAGCTGGGCTGGAATCCCGTGATCCGTCTCAAGGACGTCTATTTCGCCAATGCCGACTGGGCCGACGCGACCGGCGACAAGCCGATGGCACGCATCGGCACGCTGGAGTTCTCGGTCTCGCTGCGCGACCTGTTCGATGGCAAGGTCTTCGTGCCACGCGTGGCGCTCGACCAGGCCGAGCTCCACTTCGAGAAAGCCGAGGACGAGCGCCGAAACTGGGTACTGGGCGAGCCTTCGAAGACCAAAGAGCCGAGCAAGCTGCTCATCTCCAGCCTGTCGGTCCGCGCGGGCACCCTGCGGTACGTGGACCGCACCACGCCGCTGGAAGTCGGCGTTCAGGTCGAGACCTTCGATCCGGCCGCAGCCGCCAAGGCCGACGATGCCAAGGCACGCCCCGACAATGCCCGCTACACCACGCGCTACCGCTTCGCCGGCAGCTACCACGACGCCAAGTTCAGCGGCCAGGCGCAGACCGGCGACGTGCTGAGCTTCCAGGGGTCCGACATCCCGTTCCCGATCCAGGGCCGGCTCGTGGCCGGCACCACCCGGCTCGACGTGGAAGGCACGGTGGCCGATGCCGCCAACATCAGCGGCATCGACGTGCGACTGCGCATCGCCGGCAGCACCCTTGCCAACCTGTATCCGTTCCTGCTGCTGCCGCTGCCGGCCTCGCCGCCCTACGAGCTGTCGGGCCGACTCAAGCTCGAAGGCAACCGCTACGCGATGGACGGCATCGAGGGCCGCATCGGCAAGACCGACGTGGCCGGCGAAGCCGCCTACGTGCAGCGTTCGCCGCGACCGCTGCTGACCACCCGCCTGCACAGCAAGCTGCTGAACCTGCCGGATCTGGGGCCGCTGGTGGGCGTGACAACCAAAGCGACCACCGAAGCGCGTGCGCCGACGCAGGCCGAGACGCAGACCCGGGCGCTGGCACGGCAACAGGAACAGCAGGCCAGCGGCGGCCGCGCCCTGCCGACCGGCACGGTGCCGGGCGAGCGCCTGCTGCCCTCCGGCAAATTCGAAGGCGGGCGCCTGAAGGCGATCGACGCCCAGGCAGACCTGCGCGTGGACCGCATCGACGCACCCGATTTCATCGCACTGCAGAACCTGCGCGTCAAGCTGGACCTGGCCGATGGCATCCTGAAGCTCGCGCCGTTCGACGTCGACCTGGCCGACGGGGAAGTCCGCTCGACCATGGTGCTCAATGCGCAACAGCCGACCCTGCGCGCCGATGTGGACATCACGGCGCAGCGGCTCAGGCTGTCCCGGCTCGTACCCCCCTCCCCGCGGCTCGCGCCGTCACGCGGCTCCATGGGCGCGCGCGTCAAGCTCAGCGCCAGCGGCAACTCGATCGCCGACCTGGCGGCGAACGCCGATGGCCAGGTTCAGGCCGCGCTCTCGCAGGGGCAGGTATCCAATCTGCTCGACGCGGCGTCGGGTCTCAACGGCGGCAAGATCATCACGCTGCTGATGGGGGGCGACAAGGCCATCCCCATCAACTGCGGTGCCGTCTCGTTCAATGTGAA
>CAJYRH010000154.1 GCA_913776795.1 uncultured Pseudorhodoferax sp.
GGCCCGTGGCGTGGGAAAGGGCGGAATTTTATCGGCCGCGGCCATCCGCAACGAAGCGGCGGGGTGTCGCCATCGGGATGTGCACCAATACCGTGCGACAACCAGCGTCATCACAATTGCGGATCAGGCACATCATTTGCTGCAATACCGCAACGAATGTGCTGCGGCGCAACATCAGACGCCACGCGACAACATGAACATGCAGAGCTTTGGCGCCGGCAACTGCCCGGTGCCCCGAGGGTGATCCCCGTCCCGCGTTTTTCATGGCGCCATGCCGTTCTCAAGGCTGCGGCATGGCTGCTTGCGTCCGTTTTCGTCGGCGGCAGCGCCGTGCTGGGCTACCTGAGCTATGAGCGCAACGCGGTCGACGACCTGCAGACGGACGTGAGCCACCGGCTCGAACTGTTCTCCTCCGCGGTCGAAGGCATGATCCAGCGGCTCGAGCATGTGCCGGCCACGGTGCAGCTGAGCGAGGAGGTGCAGCGCCTGTTCCACGGCCCGCGCAACGCGGCCCTGCGCCAGCAGGCCGACCGCTACCTGCAGCGGCTCAATGCCTTCATGGGCGGCATCGCCATCTACGTGCTGGACGAGCGCGGCGCGATCGTGGCCTCCAGCGGCCGCACGCGGCTGGATGCGATGCCCGAGACGGACTTTTCGTTCCGGCCCTACTTCCTGGAGGCCTTGTCCGGCCGCGTGGGGCGGCATTTCGCGATCAGCCTGGTCGGCAGCCGGCCGGCGTATTTCGTGTCCCACCCGATCCGCGACGGCGCCAAGGTGGTGGGCGTGGCCGTGATCATGATCAACCTGGACCCGATCAACCAGATCTGGGACATGCTGGGCGGCCCGGCGCTGCTGGCCGACACCAACGGCGTGGTGATCCTCTCGTCCGATCCGGACTGGATCTACACCACGCTGCAGGACCTGCCGATCGAGCGCCGCGTGGACCTGCAGCTCAACCGCATGTACGACCAACGGCCACTGCAGCGCTTTCCGCTGCCGGTGCGGCTGACCGTCAACCCCGACACGCTGGCCATCCAGGGCGACATGGTGCGCGCCAACCGCTACCTCGGCTTCACCGAGGTGGAGCAGATCGTCTCGGGCCGCAGCATCAATGGCATGGACTGGCGCGTGATGCTGTTCACCGACGTGGCCGAGGCGCAGAAGGGCGCGCTGGTGGCCGGCGGTGTATCGGCCGTCGGTGCCGCCTTCCTGGTGCTGCTGGTGCTGTTCGCTGCCCAGCGCCGGCGCATCGGCCGGCACCGGCGCGAGTCCGAGCGGCTGCTGGAGCAGGCCAACCTCTCGCTGGAGCACAAGGTCGGCGAACGCACGGCGGCGCTCACGGCGGCCAATGCGCAGCTCGTCAGGGAGGTGGCCGAGCGCAAGCAGACCGAGGCCACGCTGCGCAGCACGCAGGACGAACTGGTGCATTCGGCCAAGATGGCCGTGCTGGGCCGCATCGCGGCGGGCATCGCGCACGAGCTCACGCAGCCCCTGGGCGGCGTGCGCACCTTCGCCGGCAATGCCATGGAGTTCGCCAAGCGCCAGGACCTGGACAGCGTGCAGCAGAACCTGGCGATCATCGCCCGGCTGACCGAGCGCATGGGCACCATCATCCACCCGCTGCGCAGCTTCGCCCGGCGCACCGAGCCCAGCCTGTCGTTCGTCGACGTGGGCCAGTCCATCGCCGACGCGCTGTTCCTCTACCAGACGCAGCTGGCCCACCTGGGCGTCACCGTGGACAACCGCACACAGGGCCAGGACCTCCCGGCCTGGTGCGACGCCCACCGGCTCGAGCAGGTGCTCGTGAACCTGATCGGCAACGCCATCGACGCGATGGCTGACGCGCCAGTCAAGCAGCTCACGCTGGCCGCCGAGCGTGCACCCGCGTTGCAGGAGGCCGCCGCCGCCGACGGACGTGCCTACGGCCTGCGGCTGGACATCGAGGACACCGGCTGCGGGTTGCCGCCGGACTTCTCCTCGCACCTGTTCGAACCGTTTTACACCACCAAGCAAAAGGGCCTGGGCCTGGGGCTGACGATCTCGCGCGACATCGTGCAGGACTTCGGCGGCGCCATCCGGGCCTGGAACCGGGACGGGCCCGGTGCTTGCTTCAGCATCTACCTGCCCTGTGCACCCCCATGAGGAGACCCCCAAGATGGACGAAGAGATGACCGTGCTGCTGGTCGAGGACGACCCCGACATGCAGCTGGCCTGCCGCCAGGCGCTGAGCCTGGCGGGGATCCGCTCGCGCGCGCGGGATGCGGCCGAGCCGGCCCTGCCCATGATCACGCCGGGCTACCGCGGCGTCGTGGTCACCGACATGCGGCTGCCGCAGAGCGACGGCATCAGCCTGGTCAAGTACGCGCGCAGCGTCGACCCGGAACTGCCCTGCATCATGATCACCGGCCATGGCGACATCAACCTCGCGGTCGACGCCATGCGCCAGGGCGCCTACGACTTCATCACCAAGCCGTTCTCGCCCGAGAAGCTGGTGGATTCGGTGCGCCGCGCGATGGAACTGCGCCGCCGCACGCTGCAGGCCGCCCAGGCCCGGCCGGTGGCCGGTGCGCAAGGCCTGGGCCGGCTGGTGGGCGCATCTGCCGGCATGCAGGCCGTGCGCCGGCTCATTGCCGAGATTGCCGGCTCGCCCGTGGACGTGCTGGTCCATGGAGAGACCGGTACCGGCAAGGAGCTCGTGGCGCAATCGCTGCACGAGCTCTCCGGCCGCAGCAAGGGCCCTTTCGTGGCGCTGAACTGCGGCGGCATGCCCGACAACCTGCTCGACAGCGAACTCTTCGGCCACGAGGCCGGCGCCTTCACGGGCGCGCAGAAGCGGCGCATCGGCAAGATCGAGCATGCCAACGGCGGCACGCTGTTCCTGGACGAACTCGAAAGCATGCCCATGGGCATGCAGGTCAAGCTGCTGCGGGTGCTGCAGGAGCGCAAGCTCGAACGGCTGGGCTCCAACACCCCGATCCCGGTGGACGTGCGTGTGGTTGCCGCGACCAAGGAGAACCTGGTCGACAAGGCGCGGGCAGGCCAGTTCCGGCTGGACCTGTACTACCGGCTCAATGTGGTGACGGTGGACCTGCCGCCGCTGCGCCGGCGCACCGAGGACATCGCCGGACTGCTGGAGCACTTCTTCGCGCTCGCCGCGGCACGCTTCGGCCGGCCGGCGCCGCAGGTGGACACCGCCCTGCTGGAGCGGCTGGCGGCCTACGACTGGCCCGGCAACGTGCGCGAGCTGCGCAACCTGGCCGACTGCATCGCGCTGGGCATCTCCACACCGCTGCTGGGCGCCACGCTGCAGTACGCATCCACGGCGCTGTCCGAGCCGCGCTCGCTGTCCGAATCGGTGGAGGACTACGAACGCAAGCTGATCGTCGACGAACTCAAGCGCAACAACGGCAGCCTGGCCCGCAGCGCGCGCGCGCTGCGCGTGGCCAAGACCACGCTGAACGACAAGATCCGCCGGTACGGCATCGCCATGCCGCCGCCGTCCGACGCTGCCTGAGGGCCGGGGCGCTTTTAGCAACCGGCGCGGCCGTGGCGCCAGGACTTCAAGCGCGGTGGGGCGGCCAGCATCGCCAGCGCACAGGCCACGCCGAACACATGGGCCTGCACGATGATGTTGCCGCCGACCAGGGCCATCTCGTGCGGATCCGGGCCGCGGATCAGCTGCGCGCCCAGCCAGGCCGCGATGGTGCACAGCGCGGCCACGCTGATCGGGTCGAGCCGGCGCACGCCGGGCCACAGCCCCAGCACGAACAGGCCGTACAGCACGCCGGACAGCCCCACGTAGTAGCCCAGCGTGGGCGCCAGCGCGAGGAACAGCAGCGAGATGCCCGGTGCCAGCAGCGCTGCCTGGCGCAGCAGCTGCACCGGTGCCGGGGGCTGGTGCGCCAGCAGCACGTAGACCAGGAGGCCGAGCGCATTGAGCGCCCAGTGTGCCCAGCCCAGGTGGACCAGGTGGCCGGT
>CAJYRH010000155.1 GCA_913776795.1 uncultured Pseudorhodoferax sp.
TTCGACCGCTGGCTGGGCCAGGAGGAGATCAAGGACCTGTGCCGCAGCGACTTCGCCGAGGGCGTGCCGGAGGATGCCGCCAAGCGCGCCCAGTTCGCGGTCGAGGTCTTTGGCCCCGTGCCGGCCGACGTGTTCACCTGTGCCATCAAGCCCACGCATTCGCGTCGACACCTGCGGGTGTCGCCCGAAGAGCGCAAGTTCCTGGCGCACATGGGCAGGCAGCTGGCGAAGGCTGAGGCAGCTGCGGCTGATGGCGACGCTGACGCGCACTCGGCGGCTGGAGCTGCTGGGACAGCCAGGGTGGATGCGGCAGACCGCGCAAGTCCGCAGCACTAGCAGCGCGCGTGCAACTGAGCCAGTGCGTGTCCAGTTCGAAGCTGCGGCAGTGTGGATCGAAAGGCTGATGTGAAAGGCGATGTAGTGGAAACGGCTGCGGCAGTTGCACTCGGCCAGTCCAGTGTCAACGTGCGGACCTGGGCGGTCGAGGCGATGGGGGCCGAGCGGTGTCAAAGCGGAGTTGACGCAAAGGCCTTTACGGGTAGGGGCGGGCTGAGCGAGCTGCGGCACCAAGTTGACCTGCTGGACCGGATCGAGGCCCGCATGTCCGAGCTGAGCACCGCGTCCAAGACGGGTGGACTGGTCGACGTGTACCTGATGCTGCACCGGCGGGCCAAGACCGGATATGCGTTCCTGCGGTGGCGCGAAGTGGGCGGCGCCAAGCGCCACCTGTCCTGGGATGCGCTCCAGGAACGGGCGGCGGGCTGGGAGGCCCGCACGCGGCTCTGGCTCACGCAGATGACGGCGCAGGCGCAGCAGCTCAACGACGAACACCTGCAGGTGCGCGACGAGCTTGGCCGCATCCGTAGGCGGGTGATGTCCCGTCCACAGCCGGTGTTTGCGCGGTCGGTTTCATGAGCTATCGCAGCAGCCAACGCACGACCCGGAATCTCACGGACGAGTTTTCTTCCAGCGCGAAGGCGTGGTGCCGCACTCGCGCTGTCCTTCAACAGCACCAAGGAGCAATCCATGCAGAACCTTTTCATCGGCAAGGGCAACCTGGCCGCCTCCCCCGAGGGTAAGTGGATCGATCGGGCCAACAGCAGCGACAAGTTCTACGTCGCCACGATGCGGATCATGTTCGCCCGCTATGGCCGTGACGGCGAGGGTGGCGTCGAGCAGATCGGCGGTTTCTGGCGCGAGGTCGAGATCTACGGCAAGAAGGCCGAGGACTGCGTCGCGCACCTGCGCAAGGGCGCACGCGTCCTGGTGATCGGCGAGGCGCGCGACTTCACGGCCCACGACGATGCCGGCAACGAGGTCCAGGTCATCAAGATCGTGGCCGAGGACGTGGCCTTGCAGCTGACCCGGATCGAGTCGATCAAGTTCGCCGCAGCACGGCAGCGGGAGGAAGAAGTCGAAGCCTGACCGGCAACCTGGCTCAACAACCCGAGCCGACCTGCCTTGTGACGTCGAAGCACCGCCAGTGCCGACACAAGGAGGATGAAATGCAGAACGCCAAGACGGTCACCGCAGACGCAGCACCAACAGTACAGGTAGCGCGCACGGAGCCCGAAGCAAGAGAAGACGTGCTGGCCAAGCTGCTACAGCACGGAATGAAAACATTGGAGAGCTTGTCCCAGACCACTGGCTGGAGAGAAGCTGAGACCCAGAAGACGCTGCTGTCGCTGATCGCGGCAGGGCGCGCGGATTGCCGGATCCGCGACGGACGCCGGATGTACGCCGGTAGGGAGCCCATGCATGTCCGGGGCTGACGCCATGGCCGCGTCCCGCGCTGGATGCCGCTGTTCGAGAGCTCCGCACCTTTGCTGCTCGTGCGAAGCGCACCCGTGACATCCGTTCCGGCGCCGGCTTTGCTCGCTGCCGAGCCGGTCCAGCTGCTGCTGCCGGAGCTGCTGGTCAAGGCCGTTGCCGACGGCAAGCGCATCGGTCTGCAGCTGCTGCATGTTCCCGGACTCAAGAAGCCGTTGGCGGCCGCGGGCGGGTGGTGGTGCGCTCCGCGGCGGATGACCATGCTGCGCCAGGCCAGCCCGCAAGCCATCCATGCGGCTCTGCAGGCCGGCTTCCACGGCCAGCACGTGACGCTGTCCGAGACCCCACGCATACTCGCCTCGGCACTTCGCGATCCTCAGCCCGACTACTTCACGCAGCTGCTGGACGTGCAGATCTTCCCGTTGCGCGGCGCCGAGCTCATCCGCGGGCGCTACGCCGTCAGCTTCACCTACGATGCGCCGTGCGTGGCCGCCATGAGGTCCCTGGGAGGCCTGTTCCATGGCCATGCAGCGGCATGGCAGGTGCAGGCGGACCCGACCCAGGTCCTAGCCAGGCTGCGCGAGGTCGCTGGCATCGATCCGCAGTTCGTGTTCGTGCACGAGCAACCGGTGCTGCTGGAGGCCCTCTCGTCCTCGTCCGGCGGGCATGTGCCGATCACCGTTCCGGCGATGGCACCGCCCAAGGGCATGGCTGGGCAGTACGCCCCTGAGACCGGCGATGGATTCTTTTCGGCTGAGCTGAACCGCACAACCCGCCTGGCCTACGACAGCCAGGCCCTGGCCGCCCTGGTGTCCGCCGGCACCTTGCGCGACTACCAGGCGGTCGGCGTGCGCCACCTCCTGAGCCAGTCTGGCGCATGCCTTGGCGATGACATGGGCCTGGGCAAGAGCCGGCAGGTCGTGGTGTCCACGCGCATGATCGCAGGCACCGCGCGCGTTCTGATCGTCTGCCCTGCCACCTTGCGCCTGAACTGGCAGCGCGAGATCCAGATGATCTTCCCGCGGGCCATCGTCGGCATCGTGGGCGAGGACCGCCACGAGACGCTGCGCGGCTGCGACTGGGTGGTCGCCAACTACGAGCGTCTGGGCGGCCTCGTGCGCGACCAGTCGCTGGACTTCGCCGCCATGGCGGTGGATGAGGCGCACTACCTCAAGGAATATGACTCGGGCCGCACCCGCAACATGTTCCTGCTGGCGGCGCGCATCCCCCGCCGCTATGCCGTGACGGGCACGCCCTTGCTCAGCCGCGAGGTGGAAATGCACACGCTGCTGCGCATGACCGGCCACCAGCTGGGCAACCTGCCGCTCAAGGAGTTCAGCAAGGAGTACGCGGGGTCCAGCGAGAAGCGGGCACGGCTGGCCGCAGCGCTCAAGGGCTGGATGCTTCGGCGCAGCAAGGACGTCCTGACCGACCTGGGCGAGAAGTCGCGCCAGGTCGTCCACCTCTCGCCGGCGGAAGGGCTGGGCGCCTACCAGGAGATCTGGGACGACATGAGCCTGGGCGCCATGCCCAAGATCGTGAAGCTGCGCCAGGCCCTGGAGGCGATCAAGATCGGCTACCTGGTCGAGATGGCCGAGGGGCTCTCCGCGGGCGACAAGCTGATCATCTTCTGCGAGTACATCCCCACGGTCACTGCCCTGCAGGAGGCCCTGGAGGCCGTTGGCGTGCGCTGCGTGACCTTGGTGGGCCAGGACGGGCTCAAGACCCGTCAGCGCGCGATCGACGCGTTCCAGCAGGATGATGGGGTCACGGTGTTCATCGGTACCACGTCCGCCGCCGGCGTCGGCATCACGCTGACGGCCGCGAACTACGTCGCCTTCGCCAGCCTGCCGTGGACCCCGGCCTTGATGCGCCAGGCCGAGGACCGCGCCTACCGCATGGGCCAGAAGCGCAACGTGATCGTGAAGGTGCCGCTCGTGCCCAAGACGATCGACGAGCGGGTGTGGGAGCTGCTGGGCAGCAAGCGTGAGACCGAGGTGGAGGTAGTCGAGGCGGTCAAAGAATCGCTGCAGGGGGCGTGACCATGTGGTGGTTCATGCGGTATGCGTGGACCGTGGCAGGGTTGTGGGTGGCCGGGCACATCTGCTGGCGGACAGCGCTGCATGGTCTTCGGCAGCGGCCTGTCGCGCTAGCTGGCCGCAAGGGCAGCCACGTTGTCGATCCGGATGTCGATTGACCGTGGTGCATGCGCCAGTCAGCATTTTTTGCTGTGCGGTTTCTGCTAAATTCCAAGCGTGTTCTGCTCCTCGTGAGCCACTACGTCGCTCAGCCCTTGAAAGCGACACGGTAAGCCTTCCAAGGGCTTGCCAGGGGCACAGTCGTCAACCCACCGGGAAACCTCTTCCCGGTCGGGCAGGTGGTTTCCCTCTTTCCGGAGATCACCATGCAACAGTCCTCGTCCCCGAAGTCGACCACCGGCTTCAATCCTCGCTCCGTCGACGCTCGGCATCTGCATCAGATGTTCGAACGTGTCGATGACGTCGTGGTCGCTCGCCTTCTTCTGGCGGGCTTCAACGACAACGCTGACCTGGCCAAGGCCTTTCCCGGTGTGCTTCTGCGCGCCCAGGAAACTGTCAAGCGCTCCCACATCCGCTATGCCAAGGCGCGCCGCTACGGCGTGCTGGCCAGGACATGCGGTGGCATTGCGATCGACCTGGTCATGACCGTCGTCGGTATCGCGCAGCGCATGGGTCGCGGCTTGGCTTCGTCCGTGCGCGGCCTGCAGCGGCGCGCCGCGTACAAGAAGTCGCTCCGCGACCAGTTGAAGGTCATCCGTTTTTCCGCTGTGCGCGGCGATTCGGTCACCGACGTCGAGCCTCGCGTTCGCGAGGCCGCTTAGGCACCAGGGAAGGGCAGGGTTGGACGCAAGTCCAGCCCTGCGTCCTCCCTCCAAGCCACCACCTGCTGACTGCCTTCACAACAGCGCTTGCCGCCATGCAG
>CAJYRH010000156.1 GCA_913776795.1 uncultured Pseudorhodoferax sp.
CGACAAGGCGGTCCATCACGTCCTCGACCGTGGGCACGGCATCGCCACGCGCCGCACCGCGCTGCACCAGCGCCGACACCACCCCGGCCGTGAACTGGGCGCACTGGCAGGTGCCGGCCACATCGCCGCGGCCGGTGGCGGCGACCACGTCGCGCAGCATGGCCTGACCCACCTCGGAGGACATTTCCTCGTGGAACTGGTCGGCCCACAACAGCAGGTCGCCGCGGAAGCTGCCCGTGTCCACCGGTTCCCCCTCGGGCCGCATGCGCTCGACCGAGACATCGGCCAGCAGCTCCGCCAGGTCGCCCCAGCGCCGGTAGATGGTGGACGGCGTGACGCCGGCGCGTGCAGCGATCAGCGGCACCGTCAACGCATCGCGGCCGTGTTGTTCGGTGAGTTCGCGCGTGGCCTGGTGCACGGCGGCCTGCACGCGCGCGCTGCGTCCGCCGGGCCGAAGAGTGGGGCGTGGAGGCATGCAACGATATTAACGCAAAGAATTTGCTTTATGGTCCGGCGGGATGCACAATGGCGCAAACGCTATTCCTTTGCGTTTGAGAGTCCGCATGTCCGCGCCACCCGCATCCGCCAATCCTTCGCCGCGCCAACCGCTGGCGCCCACGCCAGCGCTCTGGTGGACGGCGGCGATGGTGGTGACCTTCCTGGCAGCGTCCAGCGCGCCGTCGCCGCTGTACGCGCTGTACCGCGAGGCCTGGGGTTTCTCTGCCCTCACGCTGACCTGGGTGTTCGGCAGCTACGCCTTTGCACTGCTGGCCGCCCTGCTGGTGTTCGGCCGCCTGTCCGATCACCTGGGCCGGCGCCGCGCGATCGTCGGCGCACTCGTGCTGGAGTTCGCCTCCATCGTGCTGTTCTGGCAGGCCCAGTCGGTTGCCTGGCTGCTGGCCGCACGCGTGCTGCAGGGCGTGGCCACCGGCATCGCCACCAGCGCGCTCAGTTCCATGCTGCTCGACCTGAACCCGCAGCGCGCCGCGATGGTCAACGGCGTTGCACCGATGCTCGGCATGGCGGTCGGCGCGCTGGGCACGGCAGCGCTGGTGCAATTCGCGCCGGCACCCACGCGGCTGGTCTACGAGCTGCTAATCGTCATGCTGGCCGTGCAGCTGGCGATGGCGCTGCGCCTGCCGGACACCGTGCCGCGGCGCGCGGGCGCCTGGGCTTCGCTGCGGCCGCGGATGGCCGTGCCCCCCGCCGCACGCGGCGTGTTGCGGCGGCTGCTGCCGGCCAACACGGTCGGTTGGGCACTGATGGGCTTCTTCCTGTCGCTGGGCCCCACGCTCGCGCGGCAGGTGACGGGCAACCCCGCGCCGCTGACCGGTGGTGCGCTGATCGCCGCCATGGTGCTGCCGGGCGCATTGGCCAGCGTGGCCATGCAGCACCGGTCCGCATGGCAGGCGCTGGTGATCGGGGCGAGGGGGCTGACGCTGGGCATGGCGCTGGCCCTGGCTGGCATCCACTGGCATGCGCCGGCGGCCTTCTTCGCCGGCGCGCTGGTCGCAGGGTTCAGCATGGGCTGCAGCTTCAGCGGCACCTTGCGCACCTTGGCGCCGCTGGCGCCCGCGCAGCAGCGCGCCGGCCTGATGGCCAGCTTCTTCGTGTGCAGCTACCTGGCGTTCAGCGTGCCAGCCATCCTGGCGGGACTGGCGACCGGCTGGTTCGGTTTGCACGCGACTGCAATGGGGTACGGCGCCGTCCTGCTCGCGCTGGCCGTGGTGGCGGCGCTCGGCACGCGCGGGCTGGCGGCCGCGGCCGTTCAGCACTGACACCGAACCGCCATGCCGGCGTCACGCCGCTGACTCGCACGGCTCGCAGCATGGGGCCATGCCGCAAGCCGAACACCTCCCCAGCACCTTGGACGCGGCCGCGCCGGCCCGGCGCGTGCTGCGCCTGGCCGTCGTGACCGAGACCTATCCGCCCGAGGTGAACGGCGTGGCCGCCACCATCGCCTGCGTCGTGCAGGGCCTGCGCGCGCGGGGACACCAGGTGCAGCTCGTGCGACCGCGCCAGGATGCGGCCGGTGCGAGCGGCTCCGACGCAGGTCCCGTTGACGAGGTGCTCGTGCGCGGCCTGCCGATCCCCCGCTACCCGCACCTCAGGATGGGCCTGCCCGCCACGCGTGCGCTGCTGCGGCTGTGGACGCTGTCCCGGCCCGACGTGGTGCACATCGTCACCGAGGGTCCGCTGGGCTGGTCGGCGCTGCAGGCCGCGCGCAGGCTGCGCCTGCCTGTGAGTTCGGACTTCCGCACCAACTTTCAGGCCTATGGGCAGCACTACGGCCTGGGCTGGCTGCACCGGCCGCTGGTGGCGTACCTGCGCAGGTTCCACAACCGCTGCGACCTGACCATGGTGCCGACCGAGTCGCTGCGCCAGCACCTGGCGGCCCAGGGCCTGGAGCGGCTGCGCGTGGTCGCGCGCGGCGTGGACGCCCAGCGCTTCGATCCCGCCCGCCGCAGCCCGGCGCTGCGTGCCCAGTGGGGCGCTGGCGAGGACACGCCCGTGGTACTGCACGTGGGCCGGCTGGCACCCGAAAAGAATCTGGGCCTGCTGCTCGAAGCCGTGCAGGCCATGCGCCGCATCGACCCGCGCGTGCGCCTGGTCCTGGTCGGCGACGGCCCCCTGCGTGCCGCGCTCGCACAGCGCTGGGCCGGGCAGGGCGTGGTGTTCGCCGGTGCGCGCCGGGGCGAGGACCTGGCCACGCATTACGCCAGCGGCGACATCTTTCTGTTCCCCAGCGTGACAGAGACCTTCGGCAACGTGACGCCCGAGGCCATGGCCAGTGGCCTGGCCGTGCTGGCCTATGGCTACGCGGCTGCGGCCCAGCTCATCGCCGAGGGCGAGAACGGCCTGCTGGCACCGCTGGAGCAGCCGGCGCTGTTCATCGCCCAGGCCGAGCGGCTGGCACGCGACGCGGCGCTGGTGGAGCGGCTGCGGCGGCAGGCGCGCACGGCGGCCGTGGCGCTGGCGTGGCCGCAGATCGTCGGCGCGCTGGAATCGGCGTTCGACGCGCTGGCGCGCCAGGGCGGCGCAGGCGTGCGCGACGGCGTGGCGACGCGCGCCGTGGCCGGCCTGCCGTGAAGGTCCAGCTCGTCTACTTCAACGCGGGCGGTGGCCACCGCGCGGCAGCCCAGGCCCTGCAGGCGGTGTGCTTGCAGCAGCGCCGGCCGTGGGACGTACAGGCCGTCAACCTGGTCGACCTGCTGGATCCGCGGGGCCTGTTCCAGCGCTGCACCGGCATGGCGCCCGAGGACCTCTACAACGCCAGGCTCGCGCGTGGCTGGACGCTGGGCCTGGCCCAGGAACTCCGGCTGCTGCAGGGCATGATCCGGCTGGCCCACGGACAGCTGTGCCAGCGGCTGGTGGCGCACTGGCGCGCGAACCGGCCGGACCTCGTCGTCTCGCTGATTCCCAACTTCAACCGGGCCCTGGGCGAGAGCGTGGCACTGGCCCGGCCCGGCGTGCCCTTCATGACCGTGATGACCGACATGGCCGACCACCCGCCGCACTTCTGGCGTGCAGAGGGCGTGGACCAGCACCTGGTCTGCGGGACCCCGCATGCGCTGGCGCAGGCCCGCGCGGCCGGCCACGACGCGCGCCGCCTGCACCTGGTCTCGGGCATGCCCGTGCACCCGGACTTCTACGCGCCACTGGCACTGGACCGCGCCGCGGAGCGCCGCCTGCTCGGATTGCCGGATGCGGCGGCGGGCCCGCCAGCCGGCGTGGTCATGTTCGGCGGCGCCGGCTCCATGGCCATGGAGCGCATTGCCCGACTGCTGCCCGACACGCCGCTGATCCTGCTGTGCGGCCACCACCGCCGGCTGGCCGAGCGCCTGCGCGCGCTGCTGGCCGCCGCACCGCG
>CAJYRH010000157.1 GCA_913776795.1 uncultured Pseudorhodoferax sp.
CCACGACCGAACGCAGAGGCGATGCCCATGCCGTGCAGTGTGGCAGCCCTGCCGATGTCCGCGTGGTCGGTGAGCACCGGCCCGTCCCCTGCCAGCTCGACCCGCTCGCCCGTCTTCTCGAACTCCCAGCGGTCGGCGCGCCCGTCGGCCTGGAGCCGCCAGTCAATGCAGGCGTGGCGGTGCAGGCGACGCGGTGCAGGTTCGCAGGGGACGGAGGCCTCCGTCGCGCCCGGAACGCGTTGGACACGGGGGTCACGCGTCAGAGCTTGCGCGCAATCAGATCGCGCTGCACCTCGCTCGTCCCCCCATAGATGCGGTTGACCCGCATGTCCACGAAGGCCCGGGCCACCGGGTACTCCAGCATGTAGCCGTAGCCACCGTGCAGCTGCACCATGGTGTCCAGCGCACTGCCCAGCGTCTCGGTGGCGAAGAGCTTGGCGACGGCCGCTTCCTCCAGCGTGATGCCGCGGCGCATGTGCTCGCCCAGGTAATGGTCGACCAGCGTGCGCACCGCCAGCGACTGGGCCTTGATGTCGGCCAGCTTGAAGCGTGTGTTCTGGAAGTCCCAGACCGTGTGGCCGAAGGCCTTGCGGTCCTTCACATAGGCGATGGTGTGGGCCAGGCAGGTCTCCAGCGCCGTGGCCGCGGCCAGCGCGATCAGGAAGCGCTCCTGCGGCAGCTCCTGCATCAGCGCGTACATCCCCTTGCCTTCTTCGCCGAGCAGGTTGGCGGCCGGCACGCGCACGTCGTCGAAGAACAGCTCGGCCGTGTCGGCGGCGTGCTGGCCGACCTTGTCGAGCTTGCGGCCGCGGCGAAAGCCGGGCCGGTCGGTCTCCACCAGGATCAGGCCCATGGCCCTGGAGCCCGAGCCCTGCGGGTCGGTCTTGGCCACGACCACCACCAGGTCCGACAGCAGGCCGTTGCTGATGAAGGTCTTGGCACCGTTGATGACGTATTCGTCGCCCTCGCGCCGCGCCGTCGTGCGGATGTTCTTGAGGTCGCTGCCGGTGCCGGGCTCGGTCATCGCAATGGCGGTGATGACCTCGCCGGCGGCGCAGCGCGGCAGCCACTCGTCCTTCTGCGCTTCGGTGCCCAGCCGGTGCAGATAGGGCACGATGATGTCGGAATGCAGGCCGAAGTTGATGCCGTTCAGGCCGCGCGCGGCCATCTCCTCGGCCAGCACGGCCGAGTGGCCGAAGTCGCCGCCGCCGCCGCCGTAGGCCGTCGGCAGCATGGGGCACAGCAGACCCTCCCGGCCGGCCTTGGTCCAGACCGCGCGGTCGATCATGCCGGCTGCGTTCCAGGCCGCCATGTGGGGCACGCATTCGCGGTCCAGGAAGCGCTGGACCGTGGTGCGGAACTGCTCGTGGTCTTCGCGGAAGACGGTGCGCTGGATGTCCATGGCTCAGCGGGGCTGGAGCATCACGCGGCCGACGACCTTGCCGGCCTCCAGGTCCTGCAGCGCCGCCTCGGCCTCGTCCAGCGGGCGCGCGTCGATGGGCAGCGGCGTGAGCTTGCCGGCCTTGGCCAGTTCGATCAGGGCCTGCAGCTGGCCCAGGTTGCCGACGTAGGAGCCCGCGTAGCTGACCGCGCGCATCGGCATCGAGGGCGTGGAGATCTCCACCTTGCCGCCGAACAGGCCCACCTGCACCAGCTGGCCGCCCTTGGTCAGCATGGCCATGCCGGTGCCCACGGTCTGCTCGGTGCCCACGCAGTCGAGGACGGCCCAGACGGCGCCGCCGGCCGCTGCCCTGGCCTGCTTCGCCACGTCGGGTGCGGCACTGTCGATGGCGTGCGCCGCGCCGGCCTTCAGCGCGGCCTCGCGCTTGGCGGCGTCGGGCTCGATGACGATGGCACCCGGGTTGCCCAGCGCCTTGAGCAGGCCCACGGCCATGAGGCCCAGGCCGCCTGCGCCGAACACCACCACGTGCTCGTCCTTCAGCACGGCCGGGTCGATCTTGCCGATGGCGCTGTACATGGTCAGGCCCGAGCAGGCGCACGGCGCGGCCTGTTCGGGCGCCAGGTTGCCGATGTCGATGAGGTAGCGCGCATGGGGCACCAGGATGTGGTCGGCGTAGCCGCCCGGCGCGAACACGCCCAGCGCCTTGCCCGTCATGCACAGGTTCTCCTGGCCGCGCGCGCAGACCTTGCACTGGCCGCAACCCAGCCAGGGGTAGACCACCACGCGCTGGCCGATCTGCACGTCCTGCGCATCGGGGCCGGCGGCGACGATCTCGCCGGCGGTCTCGTGGCCCATGGTCAGCGGCAGCACGGCGCCACGCTCGCCCATGTTCAGGCGCTTGCCGTTGCCCATGTCGTAGTAGCCGTGGCGGATGTGGATGTCGCTGTGGCAAACGCCCGCGGCCAGCACGCGCACCAGCACCTCGCTGCCCTGCGGCTGGGGCGTGGGCTGCTCGCGGCGCTGCAGCGGGGCGCCGAAGCCGGTCAAGTCGTAGCTGATCATGTCAAGTTCCTTTTGCCAGGCGGCATTCGCTTTGGGAAAGAGGCCGGAACGCGGTGGCGCCCGGGGTGGTGCCGACGACCTTGTACAGGTCCCAGTCGCCCCTGGATTCTGCAGGCGTCTTGACCTGGTACAGGTGCATGTCGCGCACCACACGGCCGTCCACCCGCAGCTGGCCATTGACCGTCATGAAGTCGTTGATGGGCGTGGCGCGCATCTGCGCCATGACCTTGTCGCTGTCGCGGGTGCCGGCAGCCTTGACGGCGTTCAGGTAGTGCGTCACGGCGCCGTAGGTGCCGGCCTGGGTCATGGTGGGCATCACGCCGTTGCGCTTGAAGAAGCGCTGCGACCAGGCGCGCGTCTTGTCGTCCTGGTCCCAGTAGAAGGCCTCGGTCAGCAGCAGGCCCTGGGCCTGGCGCAGGCCGATGGCCTTCACGTCGGTCAGGAAGGCCAGCAGCGCCGCGATCTTCTGGCCGCCCTGCACGATGCCGAACTGGCTCGCGGCCTTGATGGAATTGATGGTGTCGCCGCCGCCGTTGGCCAGGCCGATGATCTTGGCCTTGGAACCCTGCGCCTGCAGCAGGAAGGACGCAAAGTCCGACGCGCCCAGCGGGTGCTTGGTGCTGCCCAGCACCTTGCCGCCCATTTCGTTGATGACGTCGGTGGTGTCCTTCTCCATCGCCTGGCCGAAGGCGTAGTCGGCCGACAGGAAGAACCAGGTGTCGCCGCCAGCCTTCACCGCGGCGGCACCCGTGCTGCGCGCCAGCGCATAGGTGTCGTAGGTCCAGTGCACGGTGTAGGGCGTGCAGCTCTTGCCCGTCAGCTCCGAGGTGGCGGCGCTGGTCACGATGACGATCTTCTTCTTCTCCTCGCCGAGCTTGCTGACGGCCAGTGCCAGGCCGGAGGAGGGCAGGTCGGTGACCATGTCCACGCCCTGGGTGTCGAACCACTCGCGCGCCTTGGAGGCCGCCACGTCGGCCTTGTTCTGCGTGTCGGCGAACACCATCTCGATGGGCGCGCCCAGGACGCTGCCGCCGAAGTCCTCGATGGCCATGCGCGTGGCATCGACCAAACCCTTGCCGCCGATGGCGGCGTAGATCGAGGTCAGGTCGGTCAGCACGCCGATCTTGACGGGCGCCGGCCTGGCCTGGGCGCAGGCGCCGCCGGCCCAGATGGCCAGGGCGCCGCAGAGCGCCATGGCCGCATGCGCGATCCTTTGATGCATTCTTGTCTCCCCGTGTTGATGGAGCCCGCATCCTGCCCCGGTG
>CAJYRH010000158.1 GCA_913776795.1 uncultured Pseudorhodoferax sp.
GGGTCAAGCCCAGCCCATGGGCACTGGCACCGACCTGGCGCCAGTCCATGGCCGCCTGGCCTGGCTTTGCATGGCCCGTCATGAACACGACGCCACTTGCGTGGTCGCGGTGCGTGAGGGGTACGCCAAGCGACGTGACCGCCGCCAGTCCGGCCGTGATGCCATTGACCACCTGGCAGGCGATGCCTTCGGCGCGCAGGTGCTCGACCTCCTCGCCGCCGCGGCCGAAGATGAACGGGTCTCCGCCCTTGAGGCGCACCACGTGCTCGCCATCCCGCACAGCCGTGACCATGAGCTTTTCAATGAAGGACTGCGGCGTGCTCTTGCAGCCGCCGCGCTTGCCCACGTGGACGATGCGGGCCTCGGGTCCGGCCCAGGCCAGCACCTCTTCGTTGACCAGGTCGTCCACCAGCAGCACTGTCGCAGCCTGGATCGCCTTGACGGCCTTGAGCGTCAGCAGCTCGGGATCGCCAGGCCCTGCGCCAACCAGCGTGCAGGTGCCCAACGAGGGTGGGGCTTTCGTGTTCATGCGTGGGACGTCAATTGCAAGACGTGGTGGACCTGGGCGGCGATGGCCGACGGAACGGGAAGGCGGCGCGCCAGCACGCTGCGCGTGTACTCGGCCGTGTCGGCTGCGGCGATGGAGGCCGGCAAGCCTGGCACCTCCGCCAGCGTGCCGGGCTGCTGGGCTTGCAAGTCAACCGGCCGCCCGCGCACGAAACCAGCGAGCTGCGGCGTGCGGCGCGGGTCGCTGACGACCTCGCCCTCCAGCCCGCGCGAGAGCAGGGCCGTCATGCCCAGCAGTTCAAACAATTCGGCCATAACGGCGGCAAACGCTGGATGGGTGTAGCTGCCGACCACCACCGCCGGACCGTCGACCGGCTGCATGAGCTTGACCACACTGTGCCCGGCGTTGCGCAGGCCGACCACGCGGCGCACGTCGAGCAGGCGCTTGAGGCCCGGATGCAGCAGATCCGTGCCGACCACCGCCACCTCACCGTCGTCGATCCGGCGCAGATCGCTCCGGACCGGCACGCCGAGCAGCGCCAGCACTTCGCTGGCCGGCACGCGGCTCGATTCCGTCGCGCTGCCATGCACCAGCACCGGCAGGCCTTCGCGCGCGAGCAGCAAGGCCAGCAACGGTGTCAGCACGGGCAGCTTGCGCGCGCCGGTGTAGCTGGGCAGCACGACCACCGGGCGGCTACTGGCCGGCAATTTGGCTACACGCGCGTGCGTGGCGTCCAGGAAGCCGGCCATCTCCGCCGTGGTCTCCCCTTTGACGCGCATCGCCAGGCAAAAAGCGCCGATCTCCAGATCGGTAACCGTGCCGTCCAGGATATGGCCGAACAGGTCGGCCGCGTGTTCGCGCGCAAGCGGCTTGGCGCCGCGCGCGCCGCGGCCGATTTCCTTGATGTAGTGCGCAATGGTTGCCATGGGTGGGACGATTGTCCCGCAGGGCTTATGCCGGATCGTGAGTCGGCTTATGCGGTCGGTGCAGGGCAGGTCGTTCACGACGCTGCTGCCGTGGCGCGCACCATGCGCCGGAGTTCGGGGACGCAGGAGCCGCAGTTGGTACCGCATTGCAACGCGATCTGCACCGTGGCAAGGCGTTGCTCTGCGCTGCCAGTGCATTGCGCAAGCTGGCCTTCGATGGCCGTCTCGCTGACGCCGAAGCAACTGCACACGACCTTCCCGCGCGACTGAATGCCCGCGGGCGCCCGGGCCTGAAACGAGAGCAACTGGCGACCGAAATCCTGCGCCGGCAACCGGTCCTGCAGCAGCGCGCGGATCCAGGCTTCGGCTCGCGTGTCGCCAGCCAGCAGAACACCCTCCACATGGGCCACTGCGCCATTGCGCGCCAGCCGCACGACGCGACGCTGGCCGCGCCGTGGATCGGCATAGCGCATGGATTCCAGGCCATCCAATCCCAGCAACTGCTCGATCTGGACCAGAACGCCGCTGTCTGGCGCTGCCTGGCCAGCAGCACGCAGCAGAACGCCGGTGCGGCCGGTGTGAGCACCTGCCGGGCCGAACGGCACGCAACTTACGAACGGCAGGTCGCCCGCCAGCGCACGCAGCTGCGCGCGCACGCGCAGCGCCTCGCCGTCGGGCAGCCAGGCCATCGCCAGCATCGACCAGGGCAACTCTGCCTTGAGGATCTCGACCGGCGTGTGCTTGAGCTCGGGCTGTTTGGAGACGGGGCAGTGCTGCGGCGTGGTCAGTGCGTTCACACCGGCTAGCGCCATGCCGGTGCTACCGCGCCCGCCCAGGTACTCGGGCCCCCAGTGCATGGCGATGAAAGCCTGCGAAGCGCCCAGGTCGGCGCTGGCCGCGACTGGCAGGACGATGCTGCCGTGCCGCGAGGTCACGTGCACCAGGTCGCCGTCGGCCAACCGATGCTGCGCCATGTCCTGTGCATGCATCTGCACCACGGGCTCGGGGACGTGGCCGAACAGCCGGCCCAGCGTGCCGGTGCGGCTCATGCCGTGCCATTGGTCCCGCAGGCGGCCGGTGTTCAGTGAAAACGGGTAGCGCGTGTTGCACGGCGCGGCCACGGGCTGGTAGGGCATGGCGGCAAAGCGCGCACGTCCATCCGCGGTGGCGAAGCGGCCGTCCTCGTACAGGCGGGCTTTGCCTTGCGTGGCCCCGGCACGCAGCGGCCACTGCTGCGGCGCGGCCTCCAGCATCGCGTAGTCCATGCCGGTGATGTCCAGGTCGCGGCCGCGCGTGGTCTCGCGGTGCTCGTTCCACACAGACTCGGGCGTCCGGTATGCAAACAGCCCGCTGCCGCGGCCCAGTCGCTCGGCCAGGCGGCGCGCGAAGTCGGCTGCGATGCTCCAGTCGTGCCGCGCCAGGCCCGCTGGCGGCACGGCTGCCCGCACCCGCGAGATGCGCCGTTCGCTGTTGGTGACCGTGCCTTCCTTCTCACCCCAGGTCGTGGCCGGCAGCAGCAGGTCGGCAAAGGCGCAGGTGGCAGTGCCGGCGAAGGCCTCCTGCACCACGACGAACTCGGCGCGCTCCAACGCGCGCCGCACGGTGGCCTGATCGGGCATGGACTGGGCCGGGTTCGTGCAAGCGATCCACAGCGCACGGATTTCCCCGTCGGCGGCGGCCTGGAACATCTCGAGGGCGCTCTTGCCGGGTGTGGCCGGGATGCGTTCGACGCCCCAGAATGCCGCCACCTCGGCACGGTGCGCGGCATTGGCCATGTCGCGGTGCGCGGGCAGCAGGTTGGACAATCCGCCCACCTCCCGCCCCCCCATCGCATTGGGCTGGCCGGTCAACGAGAACGGGCCTGCACCGGCGCGGCCGATCTGGGCCGTGGCCAGGTGCAGATTGATGAGTGCCGCGTTCTTGGCCGTGCCGCTGGACGACTGGTTCATGCCCATGCAGTACAGGCTGAGCGTGGCCGGCGCGGTGGCGAACAGGCGCGTGGCCTGCGCCAGCGCGTCCGGCGTGATGCCGCAAACGGAGGCCACGGCTTCGGGCGTGCAGTCGCGCACCAGGGCCACGAGTTCGTCGAAACCACGGGTGTGGGCGGCGATGTAGTCGGGCCGCGTCCAGCCCTCGCGCAGCATCAGGTGCAGCATGCCGTGGAACAGCATCACGTCGGTGCCGGGCTGCAATGCCAGGTGCAGGTCGGCGATCTCGCAGGTATCGGTGCGGCGCGGGTCCACCACCACGATCCGCAGGGCCGGCTTCGCACGTTTGGCGTCCTCGATGCGGCGGAACAGGATGGGATGGGCCCAGGCTGTGTTGCTGCCCACGATGAACAGGCAGTCGGCATGCTGGAGGTCGTCGTAGCAGGCGGGCGGCGCGTCCGCACCCAGCGTCTGTTTGTAGCCGGCCACGGCGCTGCTCATGCACAGGCGCGAGTTGGTGTCCAGGTTGTTGGTGCCGATCAGGCCTTTGGCGAGCTTGTTGAAGACGTAGTAGTCCTCCGTCAACAGCTGGCCCGAGAGGTAGAAGCCCACGGCATCCGGGCCATGCGCGCCGATCACGCGGGCAAAGTGCGCGGCCGCCCCATCCAGGGCAGCGTCCCAGCCCAGCGGTTGCGGTGCTGCGCCGCGCGCCGCGCGCTGCATCGGCTGCAGCAGCCGCGTCTGGCGCGTGACCTCCGCGGTGGCGGTCAGGTGCAGCGTCGAGCCCTTGGTGCACAAACGGCCGAAGTTGGCCGGGTGCTGCGGATCGCCGCGCACGCCGATGATCTGGTCGGCCTCCGTGGCGATCAGCACCCCGCAGCCGACGCCGCAGTACGGGCAGGTGGAGCGCGTCTCGGTGCTCATGGCGAAGTAGCGGGTTCGCCGAACATGAGCTGGTCGCGGATCGCTTCGACGCTGCGGCCCTCGCGCAGCAGCCGGAAGTACCAGTTGCTGTCCACCGTGTCACCGTACAGGCAGGCGCCGACCAGCTTGTCGTCCTGGATCACGAGCTTCTTGTAGACGCCACCCAGGGCATCGCGCATGACGATTTCCTCCGTGCCCTCGCCGCCCTGGAAATTGCCGGCCGAGAACAGATCGATGCCGGTCACCTTGAGTTTGGTCGAGGTCAGCGAGCCCTGGTAACGGCCGATGCCGTGGTGCGCGAGGTGGTTGGCCGCGACCTTGCCCTGCTCGAACAGAGGCGCCACCAGACCGTATGCGATGCCGCGGTGCTGCGCGCACTCGCCGACCGCGTAGATGCGCGCGTCCGTCACGGTCTGCATGGTGTCGTGCACGACGATGGCGCGCTCGCAATGCAGCCGCATCTGCTGGGCCAGCGCGATGTTGGGACGGATGCCCACGGCCATGACAACCAGGTCGGCCGGCAGCTCGCGCCCGTCCTTGAGGCGCACCGCGCGCACGCGCTCGGCGTCGTTGCCCAGCAACGCGGCCGTGTGCGCTTTGAGAAGGAATCGCAGCCCACGCTGCTCCAGCGTCTGCCGCAGCAGTTCACCGGCGACATGGTCGAGCTGGCGCTCCATCAACCAGTCGCCGTGGTGCACCACGCTGACCTGCATGCCGCGCAGCGCAAGGCCGTTGGCCGCCTCCAGGCCCAGCAGGCCGCCGCCGATCACCACGGCGGTGCGGTCTGTCCTGGCGGCCTCGATCATGGCCTGCGTGTCGGCGATGTCGCGGTAGGCCATCACGCCTTCCAGGTCCGTGCCGGGCAAGGGCAACATGTAGGGGTTGGAGCCTGTGGCCAGCAGAAGCCGGTCGTAAGCCGCCTCGGTGCCGTCCTCGGCGCGCACGGTGCGCCGCCGGCGGTCGACTTCCAGAACCTTCTTGCCCGCGTACAGCGCAATGCCGTTGGCGCTGTACCACTCCCAGGGGTTCAGCACGATCTGCTCGACGGTCTGCTCGCCGGCCAGCACGGGCGACAGCATGATGCGGTTGTAGTTGGGGTATGGCTCCGCGCCGAAGACCGTGATGTCGTACAGGCCAGGTGCGATCTTCAGCAATTCCTCCAGCGTGCGCACGCCGGCCATGCCGTTGCCCACCATCACGAGTTTCATCTTCGGCACGGGCGCGTCTTTCCCACTGCGCTCAGGCGGCTTTTTCCACGTGGCCCTGGCGCGTGTAGAGGAAGTCGATCACGGCCTTGCGGTACATCACGTAGTCGCGGTCCTCGGCCAGCGCGACGCGGTTGCGCGGGCGCGGCAGGTTGACCGCCAGCACCTCGCCGATCGTGGCCGCCGGGCCGTTGGTCAGCATCACGATCTTGTCGGAGAGCAACACGGCCTCGTCCACGTCGTGCGTGACCATCACCACCGTGCTCTGCGTCTTGTGCACGATGGCCAGCAACTCGTCCTGCAGCTTGGCACGCGTCAGCGCATCCAGTGCGCCGAAGGGCTCGTCCATGAGAAGCACCTTGGGCTCCATGGCCAGTGCGCGCGCGATGCCCACGCGCTGCTTCATACCGCCGGAGATCTCGCCAGGGCGTTTGTGCGTGGCAGGCGTCAGGCCGACCAGCGCCAGGGCGGCTTCGGTGCGTTGCTTGAGCTGGCCCCGGCTCTCCCTGGCGCCGAACACGCGTTCCACGCCCAGGTGGATGTTCTCGAAGCAGGTCAGCCAGGGCAGCAGTGAATGGTTCTGGAAGACCACGGCGCGCTCAGGGCCAGGCCCGGCGATTTCCTTGTTGGCGCACAGCAGGGTGCCCCGGGTCGGCTGCGTCAGGCCGGCGATCAGGTTCAGCAGCGTGGACTTGCCGCAGCCCGAGTGGCCGATCAGCGCGACGAACTCCCCCTTGGCCACCGTGAGGTCGATGTCGCGCAACGCGACGAAGGGGCCGCGGGCGGTCTTGAAGGTCTGCTCGACGCCCTGGATCTCGATGAATTTCTTGTCGCTGTTCATGACCGCACCTCTTCGAACGTGAATGCCGACGCCAGCTTGACGAGCGCGAATTCCAGCAGCAGGCCCACGATGCCGATCACGAAGATGGCGATGATGATGTTCTTCACGTTGAGGTTGTTCCACTCGTCCCAGACCCAGAAGCCGATGCCCACGCCGCCGGTCAGCATCTCGGCCGCCACGATCACGAGCCAGGCCGTGCCGACGGCCAGGCGCACGCCGGTCAGCATATAGGGCAGAACGGCCGGGAACAGGATCTTGGTGACGATCTTCCACTCCGACAGGTTCAGCACGCGGGCCACGTTCATGTAGTCCTGCGGCACGCGCTGCACGCCTACCGCGGTGTTGATGACCATGGGCCAGATGGAGCAGATGAAGATGGTCCAGATGGCTGCCGGGTTGGCACCCTTGAACACCAGCAGGCCGATGGGCAGCCAGGCGAGTGGCGAGACCGGCCGCAGCAGGCTGATCAGCGGGTTGAACATGCGCGACAGGAAGGTGAACCGCCCGATCGCGAAGCCCGCCGGGATGCCCACCAACGCCGCCAAGCCGAAGCCCATGGCCACGCGCTGCAGCGAGGACAGCACGTTCCAGCCCACGCCCTGGTCGTTCGGGCCGTTGCGGTAGAACGGGTTGCTGAAGACGTCCACGGCCTGCGCCCAGGTATCGCGCGGGGTCGGGATGCTGCCAGCCGTGGCGACCGAGACGATCTCCCACAGCACGACCAGCAGGCCCAGGCCGGCCAGCGGCGGCAGCACGTGCAGCCACAGGGCGCGCCAGTCGAAGGGCAGCCTGCGCACTGGCGTGGACACCAGCGCCGGCGCTGCGTCGTTGGCAGCGGCCTTGGGCGCGGCCTTCGGCTCGCGCGGCGCGGCATCGGGCGCCAAGGCCTCGATGGGGGAATGGAAGACGGCGGAAACCATGGGGCGCTCCTTCTGCGGCACTCAGGCCTTGACCTTGAAACCGTCGGCGTACTTCTGCGGGTCCTTGCCGTCCCAGACCACGCCATCCAGCAGGCGGCTGGCGCGCATCACGTCCTTGGGCACGCTGGCCTTGGCGGCCGTGGCGGCCTCCTTGTACAGATCGATCCTGTTGATCTGTTTGGCAACTGCGAGGTAGTCCGGGTGCTCCTTGAGCAGGCCCCAGCGCTTGTGCTGCGTGAGGAACCACATGCCGTCGGACAGGTAGGGCATGCCGACCAGGCCGTCGTTGTAGAACTTCATGTAGTTCGGGTCGTCCCAGGTCTTGCCCAGGCCATTCTGGTAGCGGCCCAGGATGCGCTGGTTGATGGCGTCGACGCTGGTGTTGACGTAGCTCTTCTCGGCGATGGTCTCGGCCATCTTGTTCTTGTTGGACAGGCCGCCGTCGATCCACTTGCTGGCCTCGAGGATGGCGGCCGTCACGGCGCGGGCCGTGTTGGGGTACTTCTTGACGAAATCGGCCGAGGTGCCCAGCACCTTTTCCGGATGGTCCTTCCAGATGTCTTGCGTGGTCACGGCGGTGATGCCGATGCCGTCCATGATGGCGCGGTGGCCCCAGGGCTCGCCCACGCAGAAGCCGTCCATGTTGCCCACGCGCATGTTGGCCACCATCTGCGGCGGCGGCACCACGATGGACTTGGCGTCCTTCATCGGGTTGATGCCGTTGGCCGCCAGCCAGTAGTAGAGCCACATGG
>CAJYRH010000159.1 GCA_913776795.1 uncultured Pseudorhodoferax sp.
GCTTCGTGCCCGAGTGCACGAAGCGCTTGGCCGAGGCGGGCGAGCGCCGGGCGTAGGCCGGGCCGTGGCTGCCCATCTGGTGCAGCACGACGACGATGCCGCGCGCGCGGCGCGCCGGGTCCAGCGCGGCCACGCGGGCTTCGAGCTGCTCGAGCATCGCGCCGTCCAGGCATTCGCCGCCGCTGCACAGCCTGCCGGCGGCGGCCGTGTCCGTGGCGGCATGCGGCACCCGGTCGCACACGCCCTTGCAGCCCGCCTGGTTGTCCAGCCACAGCACCGCCAGGCCGGCGCGCTGCAGCACGTCCAGCAGGTTCTCGTAGTCGCCGCTGCGGCGCAGATACTCCTCGCGCGGCAGGTGCGAGAACATGCACGGCAGCGACTCGGCCGTGCTGGTGCCGCACGACCAGGCATTGCGGAAGCTCAGCACGTTCTCGCGCTGCAGCGCCGGCGTGGTCGGCCGGTCGTAGCCGTTCAGGCCGAAGCGGTCGCTGCGCGCGGTCTCGCCCAGCACCAGCAGCAGCAGGCGCGCGCGCGCCGCGGCGGTGGGCTGGGCCAGTGCCAGCTGCGCATCCTCGCCCAGCGGCTGCACGGGACCGACCTCGCGCTGGAACGGGCGTGCGGCCAACCGCGCCACCGACACCACGCTGGACAGCGGGTTGACCAGGTAGCGCAGGTCTTTGTTGTTGCGGCTGGCCGAGGCCAGCGGCTGGAAGATGGCCAGCACGAGCCCCGCCAGCGCCAGCAGCGCCCCGAGCGAGAACGCCGGATTGCGCCACATCTGGTGCCGCAGGCGGCCGTAGGCCACGGGCTGGCGCCAGACCAGCCAGGCCGGCAGTACGGCCAGCCCCAGCACGCCGGCCACCAGCCCCCGGTTCAGCAGCGCGCCGGCCTCATGCCAGTCGGTCTGTGCCGCATTGACCAACATGCCCGGATCGATCAGTGTCCCGTAGCTGGCCATGAAGTGGCGCGCGAGCGCCGTGCTCAGCAGCAGCAGCACGAGCACGGGCTTGAGCGTGAGCCGCCAGGCGAACACGCCCAGCAGCGCGGACAGCAGCGCCCAGATCGCCAGCCACAGACCGGCGCCGAAGGCCAGTCCGCGTGCGCCCGCCAGCAGGTGCAGTTCCGTGAGGCGGTGCCACAGGGGCCCGTTGCCCACAAGGGTCATCCACAGGCTGGCCGCCACCACCAGCCAGATCGGCGAGACCGGACGGCGCCAGATTGGCAGGCGCGCGGTGCGAACGCCTGCGGTCGACAGGGTGGAGCTCATGCGGTGGCTCCCGGAAGATCCTCGGTGCGCGCGCCCGCGAACACCGCATCCACGGCCCAGCCGACGGCCGCGCAGATCCAGGCGGTCCACAGGGTGTGGCTCATGAAATGGGCCCCGCGCAGTTGCTGGGCCAGGCCCAGCACCAGGCCTGCGCCGAGGGCGGCGGCCAGCCAGACGGCGGCCAGCCGCGGGAGGTCGCGCCGCAGCGCAAACCAGCCGGCTGCATAGGCGAAGCCGGCGCTGGCGTGGCCGGCGGGGAAGCAGCGCCCGGTGCCGCCGTCGCCTTGCAGCCAGCCCAGCCAGTGCGACTGGTAGCGGGCCAGGCCGCCGAAGGCGGCCAGGTCCCAGGGGCAACTGGTGTGGCTGCCCGACTTGATGAGCGAGACCACGCCCGTCGCCAGCAGGCCGGCCAGCGCCAGCTGCAGGCGGCGCGCGAACGGCAGCCGGCGCAGCGGTCCCACCGGCCAGGCCACCGCCAGGCACAGCAGCAGCCCCAGGCCCCAGGCCAGCCGGCGCGCACCGTCGTGCAGCACGTGGGTCAGCCACCAGTCGTCTTTCAATGGGAAGCCTGCGGCGCTGCCCATGTGCCGGGCCAGGGCCATGTCCCAGCCGCCGGCGTCCCACAGCAGCGGCAACGCGAGCAGAGCCAGCACCACGGTGCCCGGCCCTTGGAGTCCTCTTCGATCGTTCATGGCAGCGAGCGTCGCGCCGCGCAATTAAGGAACCCTTAACAGCGGCCTGCACAATGCGGACCCATGCGTGTTCTTGTGGTGGAAGACGATCCCGGCATCGCCCAGGGCCTGCGGCTGACCCTGGGCCAGAGCGGTTGGGCCGTCGATTGCGTGGACGGCCTGGAGCCGGCCTGGGCCGCCCTGCGCGTTGAGCCGTTCGACGCGGTCCTGCTGGATTTGGGCCTGCCCGATGGCGACGGTGCCGCACTGCTGCAGCGCCTGCGGCAGGCGCCGGCGGGCCGCTGCCCCGACCCTGGCACGCCGGTACTGATCATGACCGCGCGCGACCAGGTGACCTCGCGCATCACGGGCCTGGACATGGGCGCGGACGACTACCTGAGCAAGCCATTCGATGCCAACGAGCTGGCGGCACGGCTGCGCGCGGTGTGCCGGCGCGCAGCGGGCCGGCCGCAACCGCTGCTGCGCCACGGCACGCTGGAGGTCGACCCCGCAGCGCGCCAGGTGCGGCAGGCCGGGCGGCCCGTGGACCTGTCGGCGCGCGAGTTCGGCGTACTGCTCACGCTGCTGCAGGCCAGCCCGCGCGTGCTGTCGCGCCAGCAGATCGAGGCCAGCCTCTACAACTTCGCCCAGGCACTCGAAAGCAACGCCATCGAGGTCCATGTGCACCACCTGCGCAGGAAGCTCGGCGACGGCCTGATCCAGACCATGCGCGGCGTCGGCTACTTCGTTCCCGAGGAACCGGGCCGGTGAAAGCCCTGCCTTCGCTGCAGCGCGAGCTGCTGGGCTGGACCTTGGGCGCACTGGTGGTGGTCTGGGCCGGCTTCATGTTCTTCGGCTACCGCACCGGCGTCGAGGAGGCCGACGAGCTGACCGACGGCCACCTCGCCAGCGTGGCCGCCCTGCTGCTCTCGCAGCCCGGCACGGTGTTCGCGCAGCGGCCCGGTGCGGCGACCCTCGGCGTGGCGCCCAGCCTGAAGGCCCACGACTACCAGCAGTCGCTCAGCGTGGCCGTGTGGGCCGAGGACGGCACGCTGCTCACGCGGACCGGGCCCGCGCCCCTGCCGGCGTTCGAGACGCCGGAAGGCTTCGCCACGTTGTCGCTGGGCCGGCCGGCACAGGCCTGGCGCGTGTTCGCGCGCTGGGACGAGATCGGCCACGTGCGCAAGGTGGCCGTGCTGCTGAGCGTGCAGGAGCGCGACGAACTGGCCGAGGACATTGCCACGCAGATCGCCACGCCCGGGCTGTGGCTGCTGCCTGCCGTGGCGCTCGTGCTCACGCTGGCCGTGCGCCGCGGGCTGCGTCCGCTGATGGACCTCAGCGCGCGCGTGCGGGCCCTGGACATCCACCAGTCCGGCAGGCTGCAGGCGCCGCCGCATGCGGAGTTCCAGGCCATGGTCGCCGCCATCGAGACGCTGGGCGGGCGCTACCGCACGGCGCTGGTGCACGAGCGCAGGCTGGCCGACACCTTCGCCCACGAGCTGCGCACGCCGCTGGCTTCGTTGCGGCTGCATGCCGCATCGCTGCGCGGCACCCTGACAGCGCCGCAGCGCCAAGCGGCCCTGCAGCAGATCGAGGGCGATGCCGTGCGCGCCGCGGCCATCATGGACGACCTGCTGGCGCTGGCGCGGGCCAGCCGTGCCGAACTGGCCGAAGCCGCCCAGCC